>CAWLBR010000065.1:0-11942 GCA_963855085.1 Gammaproteobacteria bacterium | reverse complement strand
CAAAGAAAGTTGAAGCTGATTCAGCACCGTCGGCAGCAGCTAGCGAAGTACCAGCGGCAGCTGAAGCTCCTAAAAAAGCTGAAGTTCCTAAGGCAGCTGAAGCCCCTAAACAAGCTGAAGCTCCTAAACAAGCTGAAGCTCCTACTCAAGCAACAGCCCCTGTTCAAGCTCCTGCACCAGCCGAAAAGCCAAAAGCCCCTGAAAAGGCCTCAGCTGAAATTGCAGAAAAGGCAGCACCTAAAGTCGAAGTAAAAGCGGCTGCTAAACCTGCTGAATCTGGAACCGCCAGAGCGAGCAATGATCCACGCTTTAAGCCAAAGCCAGTAAGCGACGTTAAGGTCAGCACTGAACGAGTTGAAAAACCCGCAGCCGTTGCACTAGACACTAGCAAGCCAGCACCGACTGCAGAGCCAAAAGCACCTGTAGCCAGAGCCTCAAATGACCCACGTAAAAAACGAGCTACTCAGGCCACAAAGGCTGATAGCGCACCTTTAGACGCGGGTACAGCAAAAGAATCTGCTGAAAAAGGTCCTCAAGCGTAATTGGTACTTGTCCTAGCAAAAAGGCGCTGTATAATCGCGCCTTCATTAGGTGGGATGGCAGAGCGGTTGAATGCACCAGTCTTGAAAACTGGCTTAGGTTAATAGCCTAACTAGGGTTCGAATCCCTATCCCACCGCCATACAAAGAAAGGCCCCTTTTTAAGGGGCCTTTTTTGTATGCGGCCGGATAGGGTGAGCCCTAGCAGGTTCGACAAAACGCAAAGCATTTTGGACGCCAAAGGCGGTCCGTAGGACTTGTTAACAGCCCATAGGCTGTTAACAATTAATCCCTCCCCCAGTACGCAGAACGCCCAAACGGAACTGCCACTTTCTGTAAGCGCCCTAACAGGCTAAGACCCCTGCCAGCGTCCAAAGAACACAGATCACTTCAATTACCAAAGGCACTCCACTGGCCTCGTTAACAGCCCTTCTTACAGCCCTTCAGATCCAATGAAGCCCCTAGCATCAACTAAACCCACACCCGCTATCAACTGAAAATGACACTACTTAACAACAGGAATCCGCAGCGTGCCATTGGCATCCGATGGAATAATAAAGTCCATTCCAAAGTCGATATCACTGAGGTCTTGATTTAATAACACATCGCTCGGTGAGTCGGGCAACGGATAAATACCGCAGGCTTCACCTGGGCCACAGATAAGACCATCATTATCTGTGTCGGATCCAGCAACTATATTATAAACCCCCGTTAAAGCATTAAAGCTGAAACCATAGGCGCCATTAATCGCTCCGCTGAGCGTCTCCACGTTAACTGTTTCACCTGCTTCAACATCGTATAGCAACACATAGATAACACCGGCATCGCCTGTATCAATCTGCCCTGGATTCCGCACTTCAAAAATCACTGACAGTAAAGCCTCGCCAGCATTTGAAACAAAAACAACATTGTCCGAGTAGATGCCGGGCTCTAGATCCGATCTATCAATTCTGACTGTGTAGAGGCCAAGGCCATCGCTGGCTGATGGCGCCACAATCTCTACATAGGCTTGTGAGGCAGTCGCAGAAGATATCTCTAAGCTGCCATTACCACTGTTATAGGCGCTAAACGTTATTTCGGTCGCCAATCGACCAAAATTCAAACTCGAATTGGTAAAACTCAATATGGGCGTAACGGGAATAGGCGCTCCACTTGCCAGTTGACTGGCATAATTAACGGCCTTCAATGCGTCTATACGCCCATGCCCAAAATCATCATCGCGACCCACGTCGCCCAAATCAACGCTAATATTACCGCTTAGAAGAATGGCGTCCAGGTCCTCTGGGTTAAGTTGCGGATAGATACCTTTGACTAATGCCACCACCCCGGCCATGTGGGGCGCGGCCATGGAGGTGCCTTGATAGCCGGCAAAGGTCGGCTCGACAACGCCGCCGTCAATACGTGCCAGTGTGCTCATCACTAAATCTTGATAACCATCGCCATCTTCGTCTCCGTACTCGCCGCCGGGAGCAGCGACATCCACGGTGCTGCCGTAATTTGAATATCCTGCCAACTCATCGTTAATATTGGACGCTGAGACAGAGATAACACCTTCGTAGGCTGCAGGATAAAACGGACTTGAAGTAGATGAATTGCCGGCAGCGGCGATGATAATTAAACCAGCCGCTCTTGCGTCAGCGATAGCATTGGCAAAGGTATTACTGCTACCTCCACCACCAAGGCTCATATTGGCGATATCAGCGGGATCCTCGACAATAATGCCAGATTGATTATCCAGTCCAGCGGCATAGAGAATTGCGTTGGCAATATCAAAATCGTAGCCGCCCTGGCAGCCCAACACGCGCAGAGGCATAATTTCGGTAGCCCAGGTTACGCCGGCAACACCCAGCTCGTTATCGCTTGTTGCACCAATGGTGCCCGCCACATGGGTGCCATGAAAGCTTGAGGTGGCATAAGAGTCATCGCCGCAGAGAGGGTTGTCGCGACCATCACCGGGATCATCGCCGTCGGCATCAATACCGTCGCCGTCGCCGGCATTAGCCAAGTCATTAATAAAGTCATAACCATCGTCTGACATTCGGTCTGCGAGATCTGGGTGAGCGTTAAATACCCCAGTATCGATTACTGCCACTTTGACCTCGGCGCTGCCTGTAAAAATATCCCAGGCTTCAGGCAGTTTTATTTTTGGATAGTGCCACTGAACCGCATAACGCTCATCATTGGGTTCGGTGATCTGTCTAGTGCGGCGATAATTAGGCTCGGCATATTCGACTGAGGATTGTAGGGAGATTTTTTTGATCGCCAATAGCGTATCGGCTTTTAATTGTTTATCGCTTCTAACGCCCTTAGCCCGAGCTGACCTGGTGGAGGGCGACAATTGGGTGATGGAATTGCCATAGCTATACAGAGTGGGACCCGTTGAACCCGCTCTCCGCGTACTCATCGCCGGTATCTGTCGTGCCATATAGCTACCAGCTCTAGATGTGGCTGACGCTCGTTGTTTGACAATGACATCGCCGATGGCGAAATCATCGGCGGTGGACCAACCGCTGCTTGCCAAACTCGTGTCCTGACCCACTGTCAATAGATAGGTACTGCCACCTCTATCGTAGACATAGACATTGATATAATAAATGCCGGCTTCTTCAGGTAACTTAAGGCTTTCGAAGCGGGTCACTCCCAACGAAATATCAACCAGCTCACCGCTGCTATCAAACACAGCAAGATCAAGATCGGAGCTGCTGGGATCAGACATATTAAGGTTTATAATCTCACCGCCAAGCGCATTTATTTCAAAATAATCATCCACATCACCGGCCACATAGGAGTTGCCCGATTCGCCGTCTCCAGCGGCATTGACATAGCCTGAGACTGTCGCCGGATTAAAGATTAGCTGTGCGCTTGCAATGCTATTATTGCCAGTCGGCGGCGAACCAGTATCGTTGACATCACTGTCAACAGCCAAGGATTCACTGACCGCAATACTGCCGGAGATAGAGAACTCCTGGGGAACATATATGGCCTCAATTTCAACACTGGCGGTTTCAGTAAGCTTGTCGCTATTGGTCAGGATCAACTCGACTGTATAGATGCCAGCGCTGTTAAATACGTGATCAACCTGCTGTCCATTCGCCTGACTGCCATCATCAAAATTCCAGGCATACAATTCAATAACATCATCGCCATAGCCAGCAATACTCTCACTGGCGTCAAAGCTCACCTCAAGGGGCGCATCTCCGCTGATTCGATCGGCAGTAAAAATAGCTACGGGTGGAGTCAGCATCTGATCTAAAGGATGCGGGTCTAGGCTATCAACTGACCCATCACCATCATCATCATTGTCGGCATTATTACCCTGGCCATCGCCATCAGTATCCAAGGTCTCAGAACTATCACGGGGAAACGCATCGGCTTTATCCTTGACGCCATCGCCGTCGTCATCGCTATCAACAATATCTGCGACGCCGTCTTCGTCGAGATCGGGCAGCAGATCAAGCAGAGGAATATCCACGTAGAGCGTCTCAGCAGCGGTCGCAGATTCGAATTCACTAAGGCTAGTACTATCGTTTGCCAGCAGTTCAATCTGCTCCTGCAGGTCTACTTGAACACGGCCAACAATCGACGCCGCGGCCTCGCCAAGAGGATCCAAGGCGGGATCGGCAATCACTATATTGACCAGCGCTAAGGCTTCAGCAACAGCCCTGATCTCAGCATCGTCAATTGGGTTACTGAGTGTTAACTGGGCTACTGTGGCATCGAATACAGCCTGAATTGCAAGATCATCAGTCAGATCAATAATCAGTTGCTGTTCAGTAAACGCGCTCTCAGCATAGCCGCTTAGAGCCGCCACTAATGCTAGCGTCAGATCAGCCCGTGGCACTTCAGGGTTGTTAGCCATCAAGCTATGGGCGGATTGCATCAAGCTCGCCACCTGCTGATTGAGGCGCAGCAGTGACGTGCCCTGCTGAGTGCCGTTCTCGGCTAGCTGCCAAGGATCAATAGCGGCGAGTTCTTCGGCAGTTAAATCAAGCCCCAAAGCATCGAGCAGACTCTGAGGATCATTACTTTGCATTAGCAGCGTGCTAATCGGCGTGATACTAAACGCCTCGTTAGCCAAGCTTCTGCCATATAACAACAAATCGTCTAAGTCAGTGCCTGTGGCTATGTCGGTGCCGCCAATAGCAACCAATTGAGTATCACAGACCACAGGTGCCAAGCATGAAACCTCGACGTCCTGAATTGAAAAGAAGCCTTCTGCATCGGTGATAACCGAGCGCTCACCCTCATCCAAAACAAAGTCGCCATCAGCATCGATAAATACCGAACTTCTCGCTAGTGGAGCGTCTATCAGGCGACCTTCCAGAGCATTGAGTACAGTGACTGTAATAGCGCGGCTGGTCTGGTTAACGCCATCAGATGTGATGACCGAAAAGTTGTAGCTATTATTGCCATCGGCATCCGCAGGCGTCTCAAAGTCAGTGGCTATCGCAAAGGATAGCTCGCCGGTTTCGCTTAGCTGTAAGCTGGCCTGATCATCACCCTCGGCTAGGACTTGAGTCAACAGAGCGGCTTCTGGGTCAGTAAACCCTAAACTGGCAATCAGCTGCAGCCCTTCAACAACGGCAAAGGGCCCATCCACGGCGTCGATAATATTAATGCTAATATCGCGACTGGTCTCATTAACGCCGTCAGAAGTGATGACCGAAATCTGATAGCTGTTATTGCCATCGGTATCCGCTGGTGCTTCAAAGTCAGTGGCGATCACGAAAGAGAGCTCGCCGGTTTCGCTCAGCTGTAAACTGGCCTGATCAGCACCTTCGACTAGGACTTGAGTCAACAGAGTGGCTTCTGGGTCGGTAAACGCCAAATTGGCAATCATCTGCTGCCCTTCAACAATGGCAAAGGGCCCATCCACGGCGTCGATAACATTGATGTTAATATCGCGACTGGTCTGATTAACACCGTCAGAAGTGGTGACCGAAATCTGATAGCTGTTATTGCCATCGGCATCCGCTGGCGTTTCGAAGTCAGTGGCGACAACAAAGGAAAGCTCGCCGGTTTCGGACAACTGCACGCTGGCCAGATCAGCACCACCGGTTAAGGTTTGAGTCAACGATGTTGCTGCGGGCCCGGTGTACCCCAAGCTGGTAATCGCCTGTTGGCCCTCAACAAGTGCAAAGGGCCCTTCTATGCTGTCAATAATATTGATACTAATATTCTGTAAGGTCTCATTGACCCCGTCAGAGGCGGTGACCACAATCTGATAGACATTATTGCCAGCGCTATCACCAGGGGATTCAAAATCCGTATCAATAACAAAGCTGAGTAGGCCACTGGCGGTTAACTGAAAACTTGCTGCATCTACGCCACCGCTGATGGTCTGAGACACTGTACGACCTTCGGGATCAGTGAACGCCAAGCGAGTAATAGACCCCTGTCCTTCGACAGCATTTAACTCTGAGTTTCCAGAAAAAGTGGGAGCCAAATTGGGTGGCGAGGAGCCACCGCAAGCTGCGATAGTGATCGAAATAACCACTAATAGTAACGTCTGAGCAAATCTCATTTGGATCCCTTGATTTTTATTATGCGGCAACAATAACGATTATTATTGTCAAAGTCATTATTACCAAAGAGTCAGTCTAGGGATATAGCTACTCTTTGAAACAGCTACTCAGGAAAACGCACAGCAACGCCAAGCACCTACATCTCAGAGACTGCGAACACCATGGTTACAATGACCCAAGACCTTTCACGGAAATCCCATCCACTACATCCGCTAACGGCTCTAGAGTTTGGATCGTTACCCTTTCATACGCACTGCCCAAAGAACTCAAGCAAATACTCTTAATGAAGCCGTCGAAACCGCTGTAACTCGGGGCAGGACGGACACTGTAGGTCGTCCGTCCATGCCTTTATCCGCAGGTGCCTTCACACCATTTGCATTAAGCTTTAAATTAAAGAAGGACTGAGTATTTTTACCCAAAGCAGGTTTCAGAGGACGTACAGTTCCAACCGTGCAAAAACACTCTGTATCAAAGCCAAAATTCACTAAAAACCTACCTTGCAAGTATCCGATCTAGGCGAAGTTGTTCCTGCTGAAGTATTCCAAGCCTTTTCTCCTCAGTCTTGCGAACATCGTCTGCTCTCTTCGTTTGAAGACCAGGTTCCTCATCCGTAGAACTCAGAGATCCAACCGACATGGCATCTGTACCCGACTCAGCCGAGATAGTTTCGCCATCTACAGAAATATTATTTATCGAAACGCATGTTGCCATAACCGATGCTGTTGGCAATGGCAGGTAATCGTAATACATATAGGAGTCAGCGGCACAATATGCAAATGCAGAATATGCATTGAAGGAGCACTGTACCATCACACCAAAATTAGCCTCCACACCATCGTTGTTATTATTGCAAGAACAGCTTGCAGCTACTGCTCCCATATACTCTGGGCAATAAGCAGCTACAGCAGTCTCTGCATAATCTGCGGGGAAAGAGAGATCAATAACGCTACCTGACACTCCAGTTTCAACGATGCCCAACACTTCTTCACTGAGATGAGATAGTTCTACAGCTCCCTCACGTAACTTCTCCGAAGTTATTGCATCATCTTTTAAATCCGCATCGGTGAGCGAACCGTTTTTTATATCCCCACCGGTGAGCGAATTATTCCTTATATCTGCACCGGTGAGCGAGCTATTCTTTATATCTGCACCGGTGAGCGAGCTATTCTTTATATCTGCACCGGTGAGCGAGCTATTCTTTATATCTGCACCGGTGAGCGAGTCATTTTTAATCTGAGCACCTTTGATTGTCTCTCTCTTTATATCAGATGAGGTGATAGTGCCGTTCTTTATTTTCGCAGATGTAATAGAGTTATCTGCAACTGCCGCTAAACCACTTTGAGATGCAAACAAAATTGAGATGATTATAAAAATTTTTTTAACACTCATGAAATTATCCTTTTATAATTAAAATTTTTATCCGGCCACTTGGATCGGAAAAAAGCATGGATTAGACACTAAGTTATTTAAAAGTGAGTAGAGTCTAACTCTTGTTATTTTGAAAATCTAGTAATTCAAGGGAAATATCATAGAGATGATTTACTTCTTTAAAGTCAGAAATAGACAGAACTGATGTGACAATCAGCCAGTGCCTTTGAGAGAGATTCCACCTATGCAGATTGCTGCAATCTGCTGTATCTGCCTGAACCTTTCTCCGTTATGTGGATTCGGATGATCCTCTTCTTATAACAGATCCGTTGTAACTAGCGTTTTTACTTTCATAGAGGCAGGCACAAATGAGGCTAAAGTCCCTGCTAAAGATACTCGTAAATCCATTGAGAAAGCCTGAAATTGGGCCTCTGATCATGTGGCTACGATATTGTGAATTCCTATCCTCTCTCCCAGAACACAACCCCATAGTGCCTAGGGCGATCTTTTTTAATACGCACTCGGGTGATATAGACACCCTGAATAGCTCTAGTTTATGCGCAGTCATTTTGGGCGCCAAAGATGGACCGCCGGACTTTTTAGCAACCTCAAATTACTTCAAATCATTCCTAAATTACTTCAACTCATCCCTTGTTTCAGCACGTAAAACACACAAACGAAATACCGCTTTGAATCTACTAGGGCACAGCAACTAAGTCATGTAAAGTTCACAGATCGGAAAAAATTAAGTAATATCTGTGCTATTTTCCCAAGTCGCAAGATACCAGTTTGCATGATTAAAAATCCTGGCAGACCGGCTAGAGATAGGGACAAAAAACCGATTAAAAAAGGCTGCCTAAGCAGCCTTTTACGTGAGGCCGAATCAAATATTAGCTTTCCATACGCTTGATCGAGTAAAGATCAAAACTCACATTTTGACAGTCGTAAATATCGTCGGCCATCTCACGTGCGGTATTACCCTCTGTCATCCAAGCCGCCATATCAACTGCCTGTTCGCCGGCACTGCCCCAGAAATCAGCTCTTACAAACTGAAAGCCTTGCATAGAACCTCCGGCAGTCGCTGGATCAAAGGTCGGGATCTGCACATAGGACATGTAGTTCATTCCACGGCCTACAGTTCGCTGATCTGCAATCCAGTCGGCGAAAGCAACGCCAGCTGCTGCACCCTCTACTTGAGTCTTACCTTCTTTAAAGGAACAGAAACTATAGGAAGCCTGAAACAATTCTGCAGGATCCCATTGCTGCACTGGTGCTGTTACAGCCATAGTTTCGAAAAGGAATCTCTTCTCAGGGTTACACTCAAGTGTACTGTTAAATTCGGCACCGAAGGCTTCAGCATGATTTTCTACCCAATCTTTCCAGCCAGCATCACGAGCTTCTATAGAAGACCAGATATTGGCCCACATACCATCATAGAGATCGGTTTTAACCTTAGGTGCAATGGCGAATGCCCCGAGCACAGGTACTGGGCTTTGGTCACTGATTTGCGTCCAGGCTGCTGTTAGCTTGGCGTAATTCTCCGGGCTGAAGTCGGCACCGCCATCGCAATACATATATTCAACAAAGGTTGATACTGCAGCAGCGGGTTGGGCAACAGCCTTATCCATTTCAACCGCTACTTCCACATCTGCACTTTGCCCTACACCGGTATCGACACTTTTATCTGCACAGCCAGCCAGCAATACCGCGGATACTGCTAATCCTATTATTAATTTCATTTTTAATACCCCTAAATTCAAAATGTTATTTTTATTTTTGGTTCTGTTGACCCTAAGAAGTCAACGCATATAGGTCTGCAGCTATTCGAAAATGATTAGCATTTTCCAGTTATACAGACTTAAACCCCTTTAATCAAAATAAGTAATCTATAATTTTTCTAAGAAGCGGTTCTTTAAAGCTGCTTCTAGTTCGGAATCTAGTTCGGAATCTAGTACTGAATCGACAATCTTTTCGCTATACTGCCCGCGCCTCCCCTTGGTGAAATTGGATATCACGCTAGCCTCCTAAGCTTGAATTTCAGGTTCGACTCCTGAAGGGGAGACCATTACAATCCCCGACATGAATCTACTTCTGCTCAAGCCTGACCAAATCAATCAGCAGACCGCTACTGTTAGCGGTCGCCAGCTCGAGCATTTAATCGCCGTTCAACGCGCCGAGGTCGGTGATTCAGTGCGAGTGGGCGAAGTTAATGGCCTGATGGGCCAGGGCATTATCAAAACCCTGAGCGCCGAACAGGCAATCCTTGAGGTCAGCCTAGATACACCGCCACCGCCAGCCACACCGCTCTGTCTGATACTGGCATTGCCGCGACCGAAGATGCTGCGCAGGACCTTACAAAGCGTTACCGCTATGGGGGTCAAAGCAATCTATTTGGTGAATTCCAGTCGTGTAGAGAAGAGTTTTTGGCAGTCGCCGTTTTTGCAGCCACTGGCCCTTGAAGAGCAGATGACCCTTGGATTGGAACAGGCACGGGATACGCAGATGCCGAAGCTGCATATGCGCAAGCGCTTTAAACCTTTTGTTGAAGATGAACTGGGTGACATTATTAAAGGCAGTCAGGCTCTGGTGGCCCACCCGATAACAGAGCTGCCCTGCCCGATCAACAGCGATTCAGCGGTGACTTTAGCCATTGGCCCAGAGGGTGGTTTTATTCCCTACGAGGTTGAGCTATTGAACTCTGTAGGTTTTGATGCAGTTCACCTAGGCCCGCGCATCCTCAGAGTTGAGGTGGCGGTACCGGCACTGATATCTAGACTATTTCCCGCCTAGCGACGAATTACTTGTTTCGCAGGACGGGAGTCGCCCAGCACTAAGAAACCATTGGCATTGAGCCACAGGCCCGGGGCTAGGGCCAACATATCCTCGTTGATTGACCCCGGATGGCAGAGACAAAGTAAGGCTGTTAACAATCAATCCCTTCTCCCAAAAACAAGCCACCACTTACAAAACTGTCTTCTTCAATACGCGCTCGCATAGAACGAGACCTCTTGCTGGTTCGACAATACACTAGGCGTTTTGCATACCAAAGGCGGTCCCAAGAACCCGTTAAGAACTAGGCTGAAAACTCTGTCAGCTTTCTCATACTACTTTTTTAACCAAAAGGGTTACTGATTACTCTGCGATTGGAGTGCCCCAGTAATACTCAACCAGTGACAAGCCAAATTGACCGCCCCCCGAATTCAACTGCCCCGAATAACTGACTAAGCCGCTAAAGAAATACTTCCCGTTCACTCCCCCTATGATGACCGGAGCTGCAGTGATTTCGTTGCCATTTGAACTACCCCCTTGCACCTCAACTGTAGTGACCGGCGCAGTAACTGCCGCGGTCACCAGATTATTGGCCAGCGAGGTAACGCTGTCATAGCTGTAGTTACCGGTATTGGAGGCGGCGGCCACTTGATCATAGCTGCCTACATTCACATGACCAGCAGTTGAGTAGGTAGGATCAACCAATGCGACCTCTCCCACCGCACTGCCTGCGCTCGGCGTATTATCAAATCTCAGCACACCCAACGTCGTCTCACTGCCAAAGACCGAAGCCGCATCACTAATCCTGCCACCTGTTAGCGCTAAGGCCGAGGTAGTGACTGTTGTTGAGGTGCCGCTGGTACTGGCGAGAAAATAGTTGCTCGCATCATCACCGCTGAGGCTCAGGTCGCTCACTGCTACCGTATTGCTGCCGGCATTAGGGCTGGACAGCGTGCCCGTACCCGACACGGCAACAGCATCAGCTTCCTCGACACCCACTAACGCTATGGTGAGAGAAGCATCTGTGGTGCCGTTATACACAGAGGTATTGGTGGTGGATGTGGCGGTGATTTCTAACCTGCTCACCAGGTTGTTGGCCAGCGAGGTCACGCTGTCATAGCTGTAGTTTCCGGCACTGGAAGCAGCAGCCGTTTGATCATAGCTGCCTGTATTCACATGGCCAGCGGTTGAATAGATAGGATCAACCAGCGCGACCTCGCCCACAGGGCTGCCGGCGCTCGGAGTATTATCAAAGCTCAGTACACCCAAAGCCGTATCACTGCCATAGATCGTAGCCGCATCACTAATCGTGCCTCCTGTTAGTGCTAAGACTGAGGTCGTCACTGGTGTTGATATGCCATCGGTATTGGCGAGAAAATAGTTACTGGCATCATCACCGCTGAGGCTCAGGTCGCTCACTGCTACCGTATTGCTGCCGGCATTAGGGCTGGACAGCGTGCCCGTACCCGAAACAGTGACGGCATCATTGCCGAACTCACCAGCTAACACACCGTCCAAGGTGATCGTCAATGAGGCATCGGTGGTGCCGTTATACACCGAGGCATTAGTCGTAGATGTAGGCGTAACTTCTAGGGCACTCACCAAATTATTCTCCAGCGAGTTGACGCTGTCATAGCTGTAGTTTCCGCTGGTTGAGGCGGCGACTGTTTGATCATAGCTGCCGGCAGTCACATGCCCAGTGGTTGAATAAATTGGATCAACCAATGCGACCTCCCCGACC
>CAWLBR010000064.1:0-11950 GCA_963855085.1 Gammaproteobacteria bacterium | reverse complement strand
AAGAGATTGTCAGCAGCGCCGATATGGTTGCCGCCTTGGACGCCGGTGTGATCGCAGGTTATATCACTGACTTCCCCGCTCCTGAATTGCTCGGCCGCAACGATGTGTTGTTGATGCCGCATATTGGCGCCAGCACTGAAGAAGCGGAAGAGAACTGTGCGGTGATGGCTGCCAACCAGCTGATGGATTTCCTTGAGAACGGCAACATCCTCAACTCGGTTAATTACCCGAAGATTAAAATGTCACGCAATGGTGGAACACGTATTACCTTCACCAACAAAAACGTCCCTAAGGTGCTTGGCAGTGTCTTGTCTGTACTGGCGGATGGCGAGATCAATGTTGTGGATATGGTAAACAAGAGCCGCGATGAGATTGCTTACAATATTATTGATATAGAGGGCGACCTCAATGACAGCCTCAAGGCCCAGATCGCTGCGGTCGATGGTGTTGTTCACGTACGTATTATCTAAATACTTATTATTTAGCGACAGTTTCTGCTGGGGTGGCGCTCAAGTCACCTCAGTAGAAAATAGCTTCCCCCGCACCGTATTGCGATACTCTTTCGGACTATTGCCGGACCAGTGCTTAAAGCGCGACGAAAACCAACTGGCATCGTTGTAGCCGCTGTAACCCGCAATCCCCAAAATCGTCAAATCGGTGTTCTTTAACAGATCACAGGCAAAAGTCATGCGCACATCCGTCAGATAATCCCCCGGTGTCATTGCCACGGCCGCAACAAAGCGCCGATTAAAAGTTCTTGTGCTCATACCAAATTGCGCCGCCAGCTCGGGCACAGCTAACTGCTTGCTAAGATTATCCTGAATCCACATCTGCGCCTGAACAATGGCCTCATCGCTGTGGGTCTTGTGCTGATCACCTAGGCTTAGGGGTTCGGTTAAATTGCGAATCTCATGGAAAAAATTACGCTGCGCCTGACGCGCAATAACCAGACCAAAGATCCGCTCCACCTGGTGCATGATCAGTTCAGCCATCGCATTGATACTCGCCGCGCAATAGATGTTGCCCGACTGAGTAGTGAAGTGTTGGCGCGCCAATTTCACCTTCGGGTAGCTGCGCTGTAGCTGATCGAAGTAATGCCAGTGAGTGGTCGCTGGCTTATCGTCGAGCAGACCCGCCTCAGCCAAAAAACACACGCCAGTACCCACCGCCGTAAAGCGACTATTGCGCTGATGCTGTTCCTGCAGCCAGGGAATATAAGACAGATTCTTCATTACAGGCGGACGCGGGTTGCGCCACAGTGCTGGGATATGAATAAGGTCACTGGTAAAGCTGTCGTCTATAGAGTGGGTCGGTGTTAGCTGAAAACCGGCAGAGGTCTGTACTGGCTTGCCGTCGATACTCACCCAGCGGACATTCAGCTTCGTGTGGGGAGCTTTGCTGGCGCGGGCCATAGCTTCGGCAAATTGGAAAATCTCAGCCGCCAAGGTGGTGCTGGAGACGAGCATATTGTCACAAAGTAAAAGCGATAGATTAAAGGTCATAGTGGCGCAATATACCATGTAATGGCTCATCTACAGTATTTTTTGGCTGATTAGCAAAAGCATACTCTGAGCACTCTGCCTACACTTACTTTTTATTAATCGCCTCACTTCAAGGACGTTCTTATGCCTAACTCTCTTCCGGTTATTGTCGGATTCGGCGGCTACAGCGCTGCTGGACGCAGCTCCTCTCATCAGGCTTTTCGCCGCATGATTCTCGAGTCACTGCCAGCTGAAGAGCAGCTCAATACAGTGGTCAGCCTCGCCTGTTTAATGGCCCAGGTGACTAAAGAGGGGAAAGACTATCGTGACCAAGATGGCGCGCTGTTAACCGCACTTGATGTGGATAGCCGTTTTCGTCAGCAGGTGCTAGACGGCACATTGATTCGCAAGATTGAATCATTTGATCCGGCCAATATCCCAGGGCATAAAAAGATTTCTCTCACTGATGGCCCTGACCAGACTGTTAAGTTCACCATGGTTAAACGTGACCTCCCCAAGGTAACACCTGAGAGCTGGCAGGTCCGCGATCTTGAAGATGGCAATGTTGAGGTGACTGCAGCCGGTTCCAGTCAGTATCTGGTTGAGTCCCCCTATGAGCTTATCGCCAAGGCTGCAGGGCAATTGCCCAGCGGTTTTAATCCATCCGACCATTACAACAGCCGCTTTCATCCACGGAGTTTGCAGATGGCGCTGCTGGGTGCCAGCGATGCCGTCCATTCCGTTGGAATTCCGTGGGACAAGATAGCAGCGTCAGTGGCGCCAGACGAAGTAGGTGTTTACTCCTCCAGCGTATTGAGCCAGATGACCGATGAGGGTTTCGGCGGTCTGTTGCAGGCACGCCTGCGTGGTGGTCGCACCACGGCCAAGCAGGTCCCACTGGGTTTAAACTCCATGCCAGCGGACTTTGTGAATGCCTATGTGCTTGGCAGCGTCGGCCACACTGAAGCCATTACCGGTGCCTGCGCCAGCTTTCTCTATGTGCTCCAGGCGGCAGTGCGGGATATTCGCAGTGGCCGCCGTCGCGTCGCCATTTTGGGTAATGCCGAAGCCGCTGTTACCCCTGAGATATCAGAGGGCTTTGCCAATATGAGCGCTTTGGGCAGCGATGAAAATCTGTGCAAGCTGGACGGCACTGAGACGCCAGATTGGCGTCGAGCCAGCCGTCCCTTTGGCCACAACTGTGGCTTTACCCTGTCGGAAGCGACTCAGTATATTGTGCTTATGGACGATGCTCTGGCTATTGAGCTGGGTGCTGATATTCACGGCGCTGTGCCAGAGGTGTTTATCAATGCCGACGGTGTAAAGAAGTCTATTTCAGCGCCGGGAGTGGGCAACTATATCTCCTTCTCCAAAGCGGTAGCTGCGGCGATTAACATTGTCGGTGAAGACAGTGTTAAAAAGCATAGCTTTGTCCACGCCCACGGCTCCAGCACACCGGCTAACCGCACCACGGAATCCCATCTGATCGAGCAGGTTGCCAATGCCTTTGATATCTATGACTGGCCGGTGACAGCGACTAAATCCTATGTTGGGCACTCCCTCTCTACAGCCAGTGGCGATCAGCTTGTGTCCGCTCTGGGAACCTTTAAGTACCAAATGATTCCGGGCATTAAAACCATCGCCGAAGTCGCGCCGGATGTGGCTCAGGAGCGCCTGTGCTTTCCACTGCAAGATATGGATGTCAGTGCTAACAAGATGGACGTAGCCTTTATTAATTCAAAGGGCTTTGGCGGCAACAATGCCACAGCTGTGCTGCTGTCACCGGAGAAAGTTGAGGCAATGTTAGCGGTGCGCTATGCCGACAGATTTAATCAGTATTTGGCTCAGCGCGACATTACCCGTGCTGCCGCAGCCCAGTATGCGACTCGTGCCGATGCCGCCCAGCTGGACGTTATCTATCGCTTCGGTGAGCCGTTAATTGACGAGGCGGGTGTCACTATTAGCGCGACGGGCGTGCATATTCCAGGCTTTGCTCGGGATGTTATCTTTGATCTTGAGAACCCTTGGCAAGATATGCAACAAACTGCTGCAGTCGCAGAAGAACAGACTGATCAACTCTGCGTGCCTGATTGATCCAGCGTTCAGGATCTGCCACAGCGCCGTCACGACTGGCGCTGTTACTGTTACCTTTACTGTTGTCTTTGCTAGTAGCTTCGCCCATTCGATTAATCAGCAGAGTTTTGATAAGGAGAGTTCCGCCATGCACGGCAATCAGCTTTGCGGGCTGGCCCTTTTCACTGCGCAATAATAGCGGTCCTCCAGAGGCGCCGCTGCTGGCATCACAGTCATGTAAGAGCAGTTTTTCACTGGCAAATTGAATTGAACCGTATTGCTTGCAGTCTGCTGATTCGGTGAGGTGATTTTGACTGCTGTTATAGCCCAACAACGATAGTTTTCCACTGCCTATAATTTGTGGCTCGCTGAGTAGCAGGGCGGGCTGTTGCAGCGGCCGATTCAGGGCCACAAAGACAATGTCACTCTCTGATTGAGCAATCTTATCTCTATTCAGTGGGTCGAAGCTGTGCTTGGAAATGGTTTTAAATGAAATAGCACTTAAGCGCTTATTTTTTGGGAGATAGCTGCAAGAAGCGTACCCTTTCCCAGATTTTACGTCGAAAAGAATATGTGCAGCCGTGACAATAATGGACAGATTGGCGTCTGTGGAAGGGCTTTTAATATGGGTTGCGGTGCCTCTCAACCCGCCATCGCAGATAATGGTACCAACGGCAGCCATAGCATTGGGCCCTGTTTGACCACGCTGCTCTAGACTCAGCATCAGACGCTGATCTTCGATACCATTTTCAGGATTGCCATCACCGAATATCGCGCCTTGAGCAGCACTGGGTAGCAACGCGCTGAGCCCAAGCAGGGCGACGCAGCTAAACCGCTTCAGCCCATATCTCCCCAGAGCGACTGCATAATACTAATAGCCGCCAGCGGTGCAGTTTCAGTGCGCATCACTCGAGGACCCAGAGTCAGAGCGGCAAATCCCCTATCCATGGCACGACCGATTTCATTGTCACTAAGCCCACCCTCAGGTCCCACCAGTAAGCAGACATTTTCGGGGGCCTGATGCTGTGCCAGAGTTTTGTCACTGCGATGATGCAGCACTAGTTTGAGCTGCTCTGAATCTTCATTAGCCTGACTCAACCATTGATCCAAGGTCAGGGCGTTATTAATAGTCGGCACTCTATTGCGCTGACATTGCTCACAGGCACTAATCGATACCTGCTGCCAGTGGCGCAACTTCTTCTCCAGGCGCTCGCCGTTGAGCTTCACTTCAGTGCGCTCACTAAACAGCGGCGTGATTTCAGTCGCCCCGAGCTCGGTGGCTTTTTGCACAATCCAATCCATGCGGTCACCGCGGGACACGGCAATTGCCAGATGTAGCTTCAGTGGCGACTCGCGATCAATCTCACGGCAGTCACCAATGCTCACGTCCACCTGAGACTTGGCCGTGGTGGTCAATGTGGCGGAAAACTCTCCACCGCGACCATTAAACAGAGTAATTTCCTGACCCACAGACAATCGTAAGGCCGAGGACAGATGCCGCGCTGCGCTCCCCGTGAGGGACAGGTTGGCGCCGCTGCTGAGTGGCTGATCAGTGAATATTCGAGGAATACGCATGGTGACTAATTAGTTGTTATCCGAGAAGCCGAGATTACGACACAGCGTACCAGTAACTTGCCATTGGTTCATTGTGTAAAAATGCAGGCCTGGGGCTCCACCGTCGAGCAGCTTTTGGCTCAGTTCGCTGACAATATCGATGCCGTAGCTAATCAGATCGTCCATATTGTCGCTGCGCTCTTTGAGCTGCCAGCGCAACCAGCGGGGAATATCAGCGCCACAGCTATCGGAGAAGCGCATCAGATTGGCGTAATTGGTCAGGGGCATAATGCCGGGAATAATCGGTTCGTCGATTCCCGCTTTGGCGCATTCGTCGACAAACTTAAAGTAGGCGTCGGCGTTGTAAAAGTACTGGGTGATCGCGCGGTTAGCACCGGCCTTAAACTTTTCACCGAGCCAGTAAACATCTTTGCTGTAGCTCTCGGCTTCCGGATGAATCTCGGGGTAGGCCGCCACATTAATATCGAAGTGATCACCGGTGTGCTGACGAATAAAAGCGACCAGCTGATTGGCATGCACCAACTGCCCAGCACCGCCCATGCCCGAGGGCAGGTCGCCGCGCAGGGCAACCAGATGTTTAACCCCAGAGGCCTTGTAGCTGTTGAGCAGCTCCAAGACTTCATTTTCCGAGTTGCCACCAAAAGAAATATGCGGCGCAACCTCAAAACCGTCTGCCTGAATCGCGGCAACCTGATCTGCAGTGGTGGCGCGAGTAGACCCGCCAGCACCATAGGTTACCGAGAAAAACTCCGGACTGAATTTGCCCAACTCCTGTCGGGTCGTCGCCAACTTAATTTTTCCCTGCTCGGTTTTCGGCGGGAAAAATTCAAAGCTGAGATCTGGTGAATCTGTGTTCATCAAATGGGTCCTCTATGGCAATCGAATTCGAATTCGAATTCGAAATTTCAGATTAGTACTTGTAGCTATCGCCTTTAAATGGACCTTCAACAGGTACATTAATATAGTCTGCCTGGGCCTGAGTCAGCTTGGTAATCACACCACCAAAACCGCGCACCATATGGCCAGCAACCTCCTCGTCGAGATGCTTGGGCAGTACTTCTACGCGCAACATTTTAGCCTTAGTGGCATCGTCCTGTGTGGCAAACTGCTTCTTGTAGAGATCAATCTGTGCCAGCACCTGGTTGGCAAAAGAACCATCCATAATACGGCTCGGGTGACCTGTGGCATTACCCAAATTAACCAGTCGACCCTCGGCCAATAACAGCAGGTGATCATTGTTGGCACGGTCGCGATAGACCTTGTGGACCTGAGGTTTGATCTCGTCCCACTCCCAGGTTTTGCGCATAAACGCGGTATCGATTTCATTGTCGAAGTGACCGATATTACACACCACACAGCCACTCTTAAGGGCTGACAGAATGTCGGATCCACAGACATTGAAGTTACCGGTGCTGGTGACCAGCAGATCGGTATTGGCCAGTAGATCAGCGTTAACGCCCTTGCTTACATCGCCTTCGTTGTAGGTTGAAACCACTTCAAAACCATCGAGACAGGCCTGCATGGCACAGATCGGATCAGCCTCTGTAACCTTAACGATCATGCCTTCCTGACGCAGAGACTGGGCAGAACCCTTACCCACATCGCCGTAACCCACGACAATCGCCTTCTTGCCGGATAGCAGGTGATCTGTGCCGCGCTTTATGGCGTCGTTAAGGCTGTGGCGACAGCCATATTTGTTGTCGCACTTAGACTTGGTGACCGAGTCGTTAACATTGATCGCGGGAATTTTTAATTCGCCCGTTTTAAGCATTTCATAGAGACGGTGAACACCGGTGGTCGTCTCTTCGGTAACACCGTGAACCGCTTCCAGAACCTGTGGGTATTTCTGGTGCAGCAGGCCAGTTAGATCACCGCCATCGTCGAGAATCATATTGGCATTCCAGGGCACGCCATCTTTTAAGACTTGCTGTTCTAGGCACCACTCATACTCTTCTTCAGTCTCACCTTTCCAAGCAAATACAGGTGTGCCATTGGCGGCAACCGCTGCGGCAGCGTGATCCTGTGTGGAGAAAATATTGCAGGAGGTCCAGCGCACTTCGCCACCCAGGGCTTCGAGAGTTTCGATCAACACTGCGGTCTGAATAGTCATGTGGATACAGCCGAGGATTCGCGCTCCGGCCAGTGGTTGCTCGGCGCGGTATTTCTCGCGCAGGGCCATCAGTGCGGGCATTTCGGATTCGGCGATGGAGATCTCCTTCTTGCCCCAAGCTAAATTTGGCGTCTGACATATTTTGTTTCCTGTTGATCAATATTTATATTTGGGTTTAAGCGATTAGTTTTTCTATCTAAGGAGCTTTCTATCTAAGGAGCTTTCTATCTAAGGAGCTTTCTATCTCCAGAGCTTTTTATCTATAAAGCTTTTTATTTATAAAGCTTTTTGTAAGTCAGCCACTTTGTCGGTTTTTTCCCAGGTAAAGTTTTCTAACTCACGACCAAAGTGGCCGTAAGAAGCTGTTTGCTGATAAATCGGTCGGCGCAGATCGAGCATCTCGATCAGGCCGCGAGGGCGCAGATCAAAGTTGTCTCGAACCAGAGCGACAATCTCCTCGTCGGAGAGCTTGCCGGTGCCAAAAGTGTTGACGCTGATTGAAGTGGGCTCGGAGACACCAATAGCGTAGGAGACCTGAATCTCACAGCGATCAGCCAGTCCTGCAGCAACAATATTTTTTGCCACATAGCGCCCGGCATAAGCCGCTGAACGATCCACCTTAGTGGGATCCTTACCGGAGAAGGCACCGCCACCGTGGTGGGCCATGCCGCCGTAAGTGTCGACTATAATCTTCCGACCGGTGAGTCCACAGTCGCCCATAGGCCCGCCAATAATAAACTGGCCTGTAGGGTTAATATGATACTGAGTGCCAGCGTGGAGCCACTCTTCTGGCAGCACATGGTTAATGATTTCTTCGCGCACCGCTTCCTGCAGATCGGGCAGGGCAATATTCGGCGAGTGCTGTGTGGACAGCACCACTGCATCAATCGCCACTGGCTTGCCGTTCTCATATCTCAGGGTCACCTGACTCTTGGCATCGGGACGCAACCAGGGCAGCACGCCATTCTTACGCAGCTGGGCTTGGCGCTCTACCAAACGGTGAGCGTAGTAAATCGGCGCAGGCATCAACACAGCTGTTTCATTGCTTGCGTAACCAAACATCAGACCCTGATCGCCAGCGCCTATATCTTTGTTCTGGGCTTCGTCGACGCCCTGAGCTATATCGCTGGACTGCTTGCCAATGGCATTGAGCACGGCGCAGGAGTTGCCATCAAAGCCCACGTCAGAACTGTCGTAGCCGATACCTGTAATCACATCGCGAACAATCTGCTCCAGATCCACATAGGTATCAGTGCGCACTTCCCCGGCAATAATGGTCATGCCAGTTTTAACCATGGTCTCGACGGCAACGCGGGAGTGGGGGTCGTCTTTTAAAATGGCATCCAAAACCGCATCAGAAATCTGATCGGCCATTTTATCCGGGTGGCCTTCAGAGACTGATTCTGAGGTGAAAATATTGTAATTAGACATAAACTTTTCCGTTGTAATCTGTCTTAAAATTAATTGCTGTCGGGCAGGGGTTTAACAAACTGCCGCAGTTGAATTCGAAAGCCATTGCGCTGTGCGAGATAGAGACTATTGCCCTCTACCAGTCCGGCACTTAGCGCCCAGCGGGTCAATTCCTGAGGTTCCAAACCGAGCCACAGGTCACCGCAGGCTTCTTGTACCCATTCCTGATCGTGGGCGCAGAGGTCGGTGATCAAAAGCACGCCGCCACTGTTTAGCAGCTGCGCGCAGGCGCCGATAATATCGCCAGGTGTGGGGTTGTGGTGCAGTACCATATTCAGGGATATGCAGTCACTGCGCAGCCCTTCACTGATGGCCAAGTTGGTGTCCCCAAGCTTGAAGTCGATATTTTGCAGGCCCTGGCTTGTAGCTCTGGTGCGGCACTGCTCGAGCATCTCTGCGGCGTTATCCAGTGCCGTAACCTGCTTAAAGGTGGCCGATAGTTTGCCGAGAAATTGGCCGTAACCGGGACCGATTTCCAACGCCGATTGGCGTGCTGCAATGCTGCTATCGAGAAAACTTTCTACGCTCTCCCCATAGTCTGACCAGCTGGCAATCAAATCCTGATTCTCTTCAAAGCGCGCGACATTCTGATTAAAGAACGTGACCGAAGCCGCTGAGCGCTCGGTGTTAATCGATTCCAATCGCGCGCGCAGGGCGGGGTCAAGAGCGGCATCGTCAATAGTTTGGAACAGCGCATGTTGCAGCGCCTGGAGATCGGTATCCGGATGGCTCTCATTGCGGCGATAAAAAATCGTCGTGCCTTCGCGGCGGGTTGCCACTAAGCCGGCATTGGCGAGAATCTTAAGGTGATGGCTCATAGCCGACTGGCGAATATCAAACACTTGGCAGAGCTCCAGCACACCGTAGGCATTTTGCTGCAGCACCTTGAGAACCTGCATGCGCAGTGGATCGCCCGCAGCCTTGCAGAGCGCTGTAATAGCCCCTGTATCGGTGGTTGATCTAGGCTGACTGTCAAAATGGCTAAGGTTGTTCATGGACAGGACTTTAACATAGTGGTTTTTGTATATCAAAATATTTTTATATAAGGCGCAAAAGGTTTCTAACGGTGGGATAGAGGTTTCTAGAAGATGGGCAGGATATTTTTACAGGGTGGGAGAGCCATAGCGCTAGCGCTTATTTTTCCGGCCACAGAAATCCCTGTGATTAAACAGTAGGCATAGTGAATATCGGTTTACTGGTAACCCCGGGTAGGAGACAATGCGCGCCTAAAATTTGACTACCAGGAGTGATGATTCATGGCCTCACGTAGAGAGCTTGCAAATGCCGTTCGCGCCCTCAGTATGGATGCTGTTCAACAGGCTAATAGTGGCCATCCAGGTGCCCCAATGGGCATGGCAGATATTGCTGAAGTTCTCTGGAATGACTATCTGAGCCATAATCCAGCTGATCCTACTTGGGTCAACCGAGACCGCTTTGTGCTCTCCAATGGCCACGGCTCAATGCTGCTCTACTCCCTGTTGCACCTCACAGGCTATGACTTGCCGATTGAGGAAATCAAAAATTTCCGTCAGTTGCACTCCAAGACTCCTGGTCACCCTGAATACGGTTATGCTCCCGGCGTTGAAACGACCACTGGCCCCCTTGGCCAAGGCATCAGTAATGCCACTGGTATGGCCCTGGCAGAGAAAGTTCTCGCCGCGCAGTTCAACCGTCCAGGTCACGATATTGTCGATCACCAAACCTACACCTTCCTCGGTGATGGCTGTTTGATGGAAGGCATCTCCCACGAAGTTTGTTCACTGGCCGGCACCTTAAAGCTCGGCAAGTTAACCGCGTTTTACGATGACAACGGCATCTCCATTGACGGTGAAGTTGAAGGCTGGTTTAGCGATGACACACCAGCGCGCTTCGAAGCCTATGGCTGGCATGTGATTGCCAATGTCGACGGTCACGATAGCGACGCGATTAAAGCGGCGATTGAAGAAGCCCATGCCGAGACTGGCAAGCCAACCCTAATCTGCTGCAAAACCATTATTGGTTTTGGTTCACCCAACAAGCAGGGTAAAGAAGATTGTCACGGTGCTGCACTGGGCGTCGACGAAGTCGCACTGACTCGCGAAGCTCTGGGTTGGACTCATGGTCCTTTCGAAATCCCTGATGAGCACTACGCTGGTTGGGATGGCGTTGCTAAAGGCACTGCTGCGCAGACTAATTGGGCTAACCAGCTTGAAGAGTACCGCGCTGAGTTCCCAGAGTTGGCGGCAGAGTTTGAGCGCCGCACCCGTGGTGATCTGCCGGAAGACTTTAACGCACAGGCTGATGCCTATATTCAGCAGTGCCAGGACAAGATGGAAAAGGTTGCCTCGCGCAAAGCTTCTCAGAACTGTCTCAATACCTACGGTCCAATGTTGCCAGAACTGCTTGGCGGTTCCGCGGATCTGGCCGGTTCCAACCTGACTATCTGGTCTGGCTCCAAGGACATCAGCGGCGACAATGCTGACGGTAACTATATTTATTATGGCGTCCGTGAATTCGGAATGAGCGCAATGATGAACGGTATCGCCCTCCACGGAGGCTTCGTTAACTACGGCGCCACCTTCCTGATGTTTATGGAATATGCCCGTAACGCAGTACGCATGTCAGCGCTGATGGGAATTCAGAGTATCTTTGTCTACACCCACGACTCAATTGGTCTCGGTGAAGATGGCCCGACCCACCAGCCGGTTGAACAGCTGAGTGCCTTGCGGTCGACTCCTAATCTGCATACCTGGCGTCCCTGTGACACCGTTGAATCTGCAGTTTGCTGGAAGAGTGCCATCGTCCGTCGCGACGGACCCAGCGCCCTGGTATTTAGTCGTCAAGGTCTGGCACCTATGCCTCGCAGCACCCAGCAAGTTGCCGATATCGAACGCGGCGGTTATATCCTTCGCGATTGCGACGCGCCTCAGGCAGTTGTTATTGCCACAGGTTCAGAAGTTGAGTTGGCCATGGTTGCCGCTGAGCAGTTAGCGGAGCAGGGCACTCAGGTACGTGTTGTCTCTATGCCCTGTGCCGAGATCTTCTCTGCCCAGGACGCTGACTACCGCGAAGCGGTCTTGCCAGCAGCGCTGAGAGCTCGTGTTGCAGTGGAAGCCCTACACGCTGATTACTGGTACAAGTTTGTCGGTCTCGATGGCCGTGTTGTCGGCATGACCAGCTTTGGTGAGTCTGCTCCCGGCGGCGAACTGATGAAAGAGTTTGGTTTCACTGTTGAAAATGTGGTGGCCAATATTGTTGAGGC
>CAWLBR010000063.1:0-11985 GCA_963855085.1 Gammaproteobacteria bacterium | reverse complement strand
GAAGTGCCAGAAGGGTTAAAGAACAAACGTGTCTTAACCCTAGATCTCGGCGCACTCTTAGCCGGTGCCAAATTCCGCGGCGACTTTGAAGAGCGTTTAAAAGCCGTGCTCAAAGATCTTTCCAAGCAGGAAGGGCAGGTCATTCTGTTTATCGACGAGATCCACACCATGGTTGGTGCAGGTAAAGCCGAGGGCGCCATGGACGCCGGCAATATGCTCAAACCCGCATTGGCCCGGGGCGAACTCCACTGCGTCGGCGCCACCACGCTGGATGAATACCGTAAATTTATTGAAAAAGATGCAGCCCTAGAGCGTCGCTTTCAAAAAGTCTTAGTAGAAGAACCCAGTGAAGAAGACACTGTGGCCATTTTGCGTGGCCTTAAAGAGCGCTATGAAGTTCACCACGGCGTTGAGATAACCGACAGCGCCATAGTCGCCGCCGCCAAACTGTCCCAGCGCTACATCACCGATCGCCAACTGCCGGACAAAGCCATCGACCTAATCGATGAAGCGGGCAGTCGTATCCGCATGGAAATTGATTCCAAACCGGAAGAGATGGATCGCCTTGAACGACGTTTAATCCAATTAAAAATCGAGCGCGAAGCGGTCAAAAAAGACAAAGACGAAGCCTCCCGCAAACGTCAACAAAAGCTTGAAGATGGTATTGCCGAGCTGGGTGCTGAATACGCCGATCTCGAAGAAATCTGGAAAGCCGAAAAAGCCTCCATGCAAGGCTCGACTCATATTAAAGCTGAACTTGAGCAAGCCAAGGTCAACCTTGAAGCGGCCCATAGATCAGGCAACCTCGAAAAAATGGCGCAGATTCAATACAGCATTATTCCCGACTTGGAAAAACAATTGGTTAACGCCAATAGCGAAGTCCAGGTTGAAAAGCGTCTGCTGAGAAACAAAGTTACCGAAGAAGAGGTGGCTGAGGTAGTGGCCAAATGGACAGGCATCCCCGTATCGAAGATGCTCGAAGGAGAGCGCGATAAACTGCTGCGTATGGAAGACTCACTGCACCAGCGTGTAATGGGTCAGAGCGAAGCCGTAGTCGCCGTCTCCAACGCTGTACGCCGCTCACGTGCCGGACTCTCAGACCCCAATCGACCCAACGGCTCGTTCCTGTTTTTGGGCCCCACAGGTGTAGGTAAAACCGAACTCTGTAAATCCCTAGCTGAATTTTTGTTTGACAGCGAAGAGGCCATGGTCCGCATCGACATGTCCGAGTTTATGGAAAAACACTCCGTGGCAAGACTGATTGGCGCGCCTCCCGGCTATGTTGGCTACGAAGAGGGCGGTTATCTTACCGAGGCTGTGCGCCGTCGACCTTACTCAGTATTACTCCTCGATGAAGTTGAAAAAGCCCACCCCGATGTCTTCAATATTTTATTACAGGTCCTAGACGACGGCCGTCTCACCGATGGTCAGGGCCGCACCGTGGACTTTAAAAACACAGTGATTGTCATGACCTCCAATCTCGGTTCCGATGTGATTCAAATGCTCGCCGGTGAAGAGAACTACGATGTGATGAAATCCGCAGTCATGGATGTAGTCGGCAGCCATTTCCGGCCCGAATTTATCAACCGAGTCGACGAAGTGGTGGTATTCCATCCCCTGGCCAAAGATCAGCTTCGCGGTATCGCCAGTATCCAGCTCGATCTATTGCGCAAGCGTTTGGCAGAGCATGAGCTGCAGCTGACCCTCAGTGATGAAGTGTTGGACAAGCTACTCGAAGCGGGATTTGACCCAGTCTATGGCGCCAGACCTTTAAAGCGAGTGATCCAACAGCTAATCGAAAACCCACTGGCCCAGAGCATTCTCTCCGGCCAATTTGCACCGGGGGCAGAGATAAAGGGTGTCTTGGAAGAAGGCGTGGTGGTGTTCGGTTAATGGGTGCTGAGAGTTTGTATTGACCGCTATTATAAATAGCCCACCAGCGGGTCACCGCCAGAATAGCTGGACAGGCTGGCAAGGGAGTCTATAAACAGGTGGAATAATTCCGCCTGAGATGACACGTCCAGCTTAGCGTAGCTGTTTTTGCGGTGCAGCTTGACGGTCTCCGGTGAAATTCCCAAGCGCTCAGCAATTGACTTGGTCGAATGGCCATGCAGGAAAAGCTGTACCACCTGCGTCTCTCTATCGGTTAAGTAAGCCGTACCAAAATGCTTCAGCGCACTATCTAGCTGCCCCGGCAGCTTATTCTCAGCCGTCTGCTGCACGCCATTTTCGGCAACCCACTGCAGCTTACAAAGCGTCTCTATCACCTCGGTAATATCGTCCAGCAGGCTGATTTGGGTGCGATTAAAGCAGTGCGAAAAGGTCAGTCGGCCCATGGAAATATTGATAAATTGATCAGCAGAGAGATGAATAATAAAGCCAATCTCATCCTTGATTTCCGTGTACCTAAAGTAGGTGCGGTAATACTCGGTTTTCTCAAAGCCATTGGGTGCCAAGTCAGACAGCCGGTTTAAACCGCTGACACGACCGTCTACTGCGGCTCGGTAAAAGGGTTCGATCAAGAACGCGCCGTTGATGAATTCATCAATCTGCTGCTTGATTTCGAGGGGCGGAAGATCATTGTAGACAATCAGCGGTTTCTCACCACGGCGATAGTGCAAAATAACCGCATTGTCGAAAGGCACCAGGCTTTTCAACATACGCACCAGCAGAGAGGGCAGCCGTTCGCTGCCAATCTCGGGCATAATTGCCGCTAGCTGGTTGCTGAATTCGCGAAGATGGCTGCTCAAGATGCGCTGCT
Organism: Gammaproteobacteria bacterium; assembly: GCA_963855085.1. Classification (GTDB taxonomy): domain Bacteria; phylum Pseudomonadota; class Gammaproteobacteria; order Pseudomonadales; family Porticoccaceae; genus HTCC2207. The sequence goes on along the minus strand of CAWLBR010000063.1, from coordinate 9,224 downwards.
CACAACATGGATCTCACTCCGGTTGGTCCGAAAAGGGTGCCGGCTGGCTAGTCCTGTTCTTGGAACTGCTTAGAGTCAACAAATATCAATCGTACCACTAGACTCTCAGCCAGTGGCTCCATGCAAAGCATCATCACATTGAGATTGCCTTCGATCTGGACACCAGAGGGAAGATTAAACACGATGCCGCCAGTAGCGTCGTTGGTTAAGGTATGCAAATCCTTTAGATCTTTGTCCTTGCGAGTTTCAGTCTGAAACTTCTGCAGCATAGCTTTTAATGACAGCTCAAAGTTAGGGTAGTTAAACTGCCCTTTGTACTCACTGCGATCAAGCTCCAACTTAACCGGAATCTTAACGCCGCTGTTTTCACCGCTGAGTTCGCCGGATTTCACCGAAGCACCTTGCTTCAGTTCTTTAAACAGCTTTTTAGCATTTTCTGGGGTTTGCTTTATAAAGGCAGCGACCAGAAGGTTGGCGCCGAGATTAAAGAGCCTGCGAGCATCGATATTGATGCCCTGTTGTTCGGTCGTCTGTTCAGTCGTCTGTTCAGTCATAGTTAGCTACTAAAATAATGAATTTAAATAGTCGGTCAAAGATCAGAGAATGATCGATTAACCAGCCACGCGCGAGACTCTACCGTAAAGCCAAGGCAAATGTAATAGCTGAGTGAGTCATCGCATAAACCCTGCAAAGCGTATAACTGTAAATTAGTTTAAACACATCGGCAGGTCGAATAATATCAGCGCGCTAAATCCCTCAGCAGCACCCGCAGTCAATGGCTTAACCGCCAGCGAAGTCTCTCGCGTTGTGGAAATGGCATGGGAAGATCGCACACCCTTTGAAGCCATCGAAGGCCTGTTTAAGCTCAATGAATCTGCCGTCATCTCATTGATGCGCCGCACCCTCAAACCGCGCTCATTTCGCCTCTGGCGCAAGCGTGTTACAGGCCGCAAAACCAAACATCTGCAACTGCGCTCTCCAGACGTCAGTCGCGGCTATTGTCCCACTCAATATAAACGTGGATAGAAGGCACTCAACAATGAAAAATGTTCGTCAGTTCATCATCGCCAGTTGCCTCAGCCTGTTTTTGATACCCAGCACCATTGCTCTGGAGCCACTGATGATCGACAGCTTCGAATCCGACCCACAGCTGCGCTGGTCCTACGTCAGCGATCAGGTTATGGGCGGTGTATCTGAGGGTAGAGTCGCCTTCAAAGAAGAAGACGGCGAACAGTTTGCCCATATGACAGGGCAGGTCAGCACCGAGAATAATGGCGGCTTTATACAGCTGCGCAGCGCCATCCCCAAGAAAACCATCGATACAGCAATCGGCGCCTATTTAAAGGTCCGTGGAAATGGCCAGCAGTACTATCTGCATCTGCGCACCTCAGGAACATTGCTGCCCTGGCAGTACTATCAAGCCAGTTTCACCACCACAGACCAGTGGCAGATCATAAAAGTGCCACTCACAGCCTTTGGCCGCTCAGGCAACTGGCTTGGCAAAGCAGTAAAACCCAGCTCAATCCGCAGTATTGGCATTGTTGCCTTCGGCAGAGACCACATTGCCGACATCGAAATCGCAGAGATAGGTTTTTATTGATCTGCGTCTAGTTTAGAACTTCCTAAAGCCCCTATATTTCGCCTATATCAATTTTGCTACTGTATTGAGGTGCGCAGGATCAACTGCGTATTGTTTTTGTACAGTAATAACCGGTCTCACAGAATGGCGGAAATAACTCAACTATTTATCCGGGACGATGATTTTCGTAATCAGGCTGCCGATCTTATTAAGATTTCGAGAACCCTGCCTCCCAACCTAAAGGCAGCTTTTGCAGATAAAACCGAGCATTTTTCCGAGTATGAGTTTGGTTATTACGCTGACCTTTCCTCAGCTAAGAGCGTCGGTGAATTTAAAAATAAAATCCATACCTTTGAGTACTGCGCGCGACGTTCCGGCAATCTCGAAATTGTTCAACGGGTTAAAAATATGAATGACCGGCTGAATCATACTCGGGTCTGCGAATCGCAAATGGAAAAAGCGCCGGTAGTGCCCTTACTCGCGATAACCCGACAGGGTGTCGATGGCAACTACAAAGATTTGAGAAACCTCTTTGATGATCAATATAACCGCAGTCTTATGCTACTTCCCCATGTTATGCGTCAGCGGGTTTTACCAGTGATTGTGGTGGTTGAAGAGACATTGGTGAAAACTCTTGATCGAATTTCTGGTTCAGAACCTATTAGAGCCCTAAAGTGACAGCTGGTTGATGCTGCTGTGCCATCCTTACACTAGTATCAATAGACTCTTAATGGATCCTTAATTTAAGGCCTCCCTTGACATGGTTACAGCGCTGATAAATGATTGCAGCATAATTATTTATGACTTCAGTTCACCCTAACGATCAGCAGGTATTCTTATGACGGACACAGCAGCGCGCACCACCCAAGGACGAGGCCAGCTCTACGGCAGTATTCTAGACACCATCGGCAATACGCCCTGTGTCAGGATCAATACGCTGGCGCCATCTCATGTCGATTTATACGTTAAAGCAGAGTTTTTTAATCCTGCTGGGTCGGTCAAAGACCGCCTGGCTATCAGCATCATCGAAGAGGCTGAGCGCAGCGGCGAACTAAAGCCCGGTCAGACTGTGATCGAGGCCACCAGCGGTAATACTGGCATTGGTTTGGCAATGGTCTGTGCGGCCAAGGGCTACCCCTTTATTGCCACCATGCCCACCAGTGTGTCGATTGAGCGTCGCAAGCTGATGCGTTTCTTGGGTGCCAAGGTGATTTTGACTCCGAAAGCGGAGAAGGCCATGGGCTGTTATCTCAAGGCGACGGAATTGGCTGAAGCCAATGGCTGGTTTTTAGCCCGTCAATTTGAAACCGATGCCAATGCAAAGATTCATGCCAATACCACGGCGCAAGAAATTCTCAGTGACTTCAGTGACACTAATCTAGATTACTGGGTGACCGGTTATGGTACCGGCGGAACCTTTTCTGGCGTGGCTCAGGTATTGCGCGAAAAGCGCCCGGAGACGCAAATTATTCTCAGTGAGCCGAGCAATGCGCAGTTGATCGAAAGTGGGACCCCCCAAGAGCGCACAGCGAATGGATCGCCTGTCGGCAGTCATCCGGCATTCCAGCCCCATATGATTCAGGGTTGGACACCAGACTTTATTCCCAATGTGCTGCAACAGTCGATCGATGCAAAGCGCTTTGATCAGCTGGTGCCAATCGATGGGGACGAGGGCATTGCTGCTTCTCGGGCACTGGCGCAAAAAGAGGGTATTTTTACAGGTATTTCCGGCGGCTGTACCTTCGCCGTGGCACTGCAGCTGGCAGAGACTGCCAAGCCAGGCAGCGTGATTCTGTGTATGCTCCCGGACACTGGCGAGCGCTACCTGTCATCACCACTGTTTGAAGGTGTGGGTGAAGAGATGGATGCCGATGAGCTGGCTCTGTCCCTTTCGACGCCGAGTTTTCACCTCGACGAATAGCCGTTGCCTAGATAGACAGGCTACTTTTGACGTTTTGCAAAAGCCTCTAGCTGCTCTGCAGTAGCTGGAGGCTGGTGCTCCGCCTTCCACTTACTGTAGGGCATGCCATAGATCGCTTCTCGAGCTTGATCATCGGTTAGGTCCATATCGCGCTCTTGGGCTTCTGCCAAATACCATTTGCCGAGACAGTTGCGGCAAAATCCCGCCAGTATCATCAGATCTATATTCTGCACATCTTTGTTGTTATCCAAATGTTCTAGCAATTTTCTAAAGGTTGCTGCTTCGAGTTCAGTGGTGGCGCTGGTCATAATATTGTCTCTATCTAAAAGGTGGCGTTTGCCGCAGATTTTCGCCTATGGCTTTGGTGGACATCTTTGGTGTACAAGCTTGCTCGATAGTTTAGCCTCTTTAGGGTTCTAGGGGCAGTCGGACAACAAATACGCCGAGCGGGGGTGTCTGCGGGTTTAAGTGGATGCTGGGGTGCCATGGCGAGTTGATGCTGATGTGATAATGGATAAAACGCAGCGATGCATGCCTAGTAGTATTTAGGCAGCGTAATAAAAAAAGATCACTACTAATATAATTAAGGGGATAACCGCATGACACTAAAGAAATTATTATTGATTGGCCTAGTCACTACTTTAACCACGATTCTGGCCGCCTGCAGTGGCGAAGATCAGGCTGTTACTGAATCGACTGTCTCTGAGCCAGCTGTGTCTGAGGCTACTATTTCCGAGCTCAGCGCTGCCGCCGTTGATTCAACCCCAGGCTTAGCCGATGGCGCCTATGCTCTGATCTCTGTGGATGTTACTGAAGACGGTGAAGTGTCGAGCTATCTGCGCGATCAAATGAAAATCTACACTCAAGACCGCTTTATGTTCGCCTTTTACAATGATCTTACCGACAAGGTCGATGCCGGAACTGGCTACACCCATTGGGTTGATGGTGTCTTGGTTGAAACGCCGATTGCCAATCAGGACGGTGGACTGGAAGACCTAAGCTTTGATTTAACCATTACGCCAACTGAAGCGGGCTTTACTCAGAGTCTGAAAGGCATGAAGTACGGCGAGCGCAGCGTCAATATGGTCGAGCAGTGGAAAACCCTTTCTACCGAAACCACCATTTTTGATGGTCTGTGGAAGCTTGATGGCCGAGCCTCTGAAGGGGATGATTGGGGCGATTTCGTGGAAATGAAGTTGATTGGTGGCGGCCACTTTATCTTTTTCCAAAGCATGGTAGTTGATGGTGAATCGATTAAGCACTTCGGTTTTGGTTCGTTTCGAGTCGATCAAGCCGGTCATGTTGTGGAGACGGGTATAACTAGCACTATCGACGACTTGGTGGGCGCTGAGTCCATGCTCAATATGCAGTTGATTGACGATAACCATATGAGCCAGTCTTTTGAGTTGAACGGTGCCATGGTCACTCAAACCTACGTTAGAATCTAAGCCAGAAAAGGGTTTTATCTAGACAGTCTTTACACACACTTTCTCTCTACAAAATGGCCTGAGCCAACATGGCTCAGGCATTTTTGTTTGTGTCACCCTCTTATCCCGCTTTCCTTATTTTAAGTCAGCCTTGACTGACTTTTATGTCAATAGACCTGCTGTGGATGCCGTTTCCCGCGTGAATACCTATAGAGTCTTAAATCTATTCTCACCTGGGGAAGTGAGCGTGCTGATTTTTCGCACTAAAGAATGCGGGCCATTAAAAAGAGCCAACTGAAGCTGAATGCTACTTAAAACTGGGCGCGCGTAGTTTAACTGTTGCGCGAGCCTGGCTATTTATCAGTCACTTAAGGCCCAAATAATCATGACAGCGGATATACCCTCTGACGAAGTCGATCGTCTAAACACTTTGCGCGAGCTCAATATTCTCGATACTGATTCGGAAAAAGAATTTGATGAATTGACTGTCCTGGCGGCACAGATTTGCCACACCCCGATAGCGCTAATTTCGTTGATTGATGAGCAGCGACAGTGGTTAAAGTCACGGGTTGGCCTCAATGTGACTGAAACCTCCAGGGATATCGCCTTCTGTGCCCATGCCATCCTGCAACCCAATAGTCTGCTGGAAGTGCCGGATACTCAACTTGATGAGCGTTTTTCAGCCAATCCACTAGTGTTGGAATCTCCCAATATTCGTTTCTATGCCGGCGCCCCTCTAATCGCAACTGATGGCCATGCGCTGGGAACTCTCTGCGTCATCGACCATGTTCCGCGCAAACTAACCGATGCACAACGGGCGGCCCTGATAGTGCTGAGCCGAGCCGTTGCCCAACAAATCGAATTGCGCAGACGTCTGCAGCGGGTGAAAAGCTCCACCGGCCTACTGCTCACTAAAAACAGTCGTTTAGAAGCCCAGGTTGAGATTGGTGCTGCTACCCTTGAAGACGAGGTGGTGATGCACAATGAGTCTGAGTTGCTGTCACGGCAGATTCTCGATCGAGCTCTAGATGGCGTGATCAATCTTGATCAGCATGGCAGGATCACCTACTGGAATTCTGAGGCTGAGCGAATCTTTGGTTACTCCTCAGAGCATGCCCACAGCAGAGATATTATTGAATTGATATTGCCGACCCATCAACACCTGGTTACCCGTGAGCTAATGGAACAGTTTCTGGTGGCAGGGGTGGGGAAGGAGAATCACCGTCGCTTTGAAATCAATGCGGTGCACGCAGACGGTACTAAAGTGCCTGTGGAAGTTGCGGTTATCGTTCTGCAGCGCTTTGGAGAATATTTTTTCAATGGCTTTGTTAGAGATCTCACCGAACACAATAAAAACATTGAAGAGCTGCGTGTCTCGGCGATCACGTTTAACAGTCAGGATGCGATTATTATCACCGACGCAGAAATCAAAACCCTGCGCGTCAACCAGAAAGTTATGGATATCACAGGCTACACATCTGCCGACCTGATTGGACTGGAGCCCAGTCTGTTGTCATCCAATGTGCAGAGTGAGCAGTTCTACGCGGATATGTGGCGAGCCATTGAAACATCGGGGAGTTGGGAAGGGGAGGTATGGGACCAGCGTAAAAGTGGGGAGCTGTTCCCGCTGCTAATCGCTATAACGGCGATTCGCGATGCCCAAGATCAAGTGACCAACTATGTCTTTTCTTATTCTGATATCACCGCGACCAAAAGAGACGCAGATGCGATTCATAAACTGGCTTTCTTTGATCCATTGACCCACCTACCCAATCGCCGTGCTCTGATTGATCGATTACCTCAAACATTAATCTCCTGTGAGACAGATAGAAAAACCCTGGGACTATTGTTTGTAGACCTGGATCACTTCAAAGATATTAACGATGCACTGGGCAATCAGGTGGGGGATAAGATTCTTATTGGGACCGCCCAGAGATTACGCGGTTGTGTAGGGAGTGAGGATACGGTTGCCCGTATTGGTGGTGATGAGTTTGTTGTGGTTCTGGAAAGTTTAGACCTCAATCTAGAGGCGGCAAAAGCCGAGGTGGATAAAGTTTCAGCCAATATTCTTGCCAGCCTGAACAGGCCCTACCTGATCGATAAGCAGGAGATTCGCAGCGCTGCGAGTATAGGTGTTGCTCTCGCCGACCACTGTCAAATTTCAATAGAAGAGCTATTTAAGCAGGCTGATATAGGACTCTATCAAGCGAAAAGTTCGGGGCGCAATCAAATGTGCTTTTTTGATCCGGCCATGGAAGAGACTGTGACGTTGCAAGCGCAGTTGGCTAATGCGCTAAATAGTGCGGTTCAAGATCAGCAGTTTGAGCTTTATTACCAGATTCAGGTGGATAGTCAAAACCGTCCAGTGGGTGCTGAAGCGCTTATTCGTTGGGAGCATCCAGAGCTGGGAATCGTCTCGCCGAATGATTTTATTCCCCTGGCTGAGGCCTCTGATCTTATTCTGGCTATTGGAAGCTGGGTTCTGGATACAGCCTGCGCCCAGCTCAAATCTTGGCAGAGTAATCGTCGTACCAGCTGGTTGAGTATCGCGATCAATATCAGTCCCCGTCAGTTTCATCAGCAGGATTTTGTCGACACAGTCTTGCAGGCCATTGCCTTGTGGGATATTTCGCCGAGCTCGATAAAGCTCGAACTTACCGAGACAGTGATCCTCGACAACACCAATGAAACCATCGAAAAGATGCATCAGCTGAAGCGGGCGGGGGTGGAGTTTGCACTGGACGATTTTGGCACCGGTTACTCGTCCCTGTCCTATTTGACCCAGCTGCCGCTGTCGCAACTGAAGATGGATCAATCCTTTGTGCGCAATATTGGCATCAAAGACAGCGACGATATTATTGTGCAGACGATTATTGCGATGGCCAAGAGTTTGGCCATTAAAGTGATTGCCGAGGGTGTTGAAACTGAGGCCCAGCGGAGCTTTTTAGAGAAGCTTGGCTGTTCGCTATTCCAAGGCTATTTGTTTAGCAAGCCAGTACCCATTGCCGAGTTTGAAAAGTTACTTAAATAATCCTCCTGGCAGGGCTGCGTTGCTACTGACTCGACTCTTCGCTACTCGACTCTTCGCTACTTGACGATGGCCTCATTGAGCAAAGCACTGGCATCTGCAACGCCGCCAGCATTGACCACATTGGTATAACCCATGGCTTCAACTAGGGTCTTAGCCTGGCCAGAGCGATTGCCGCTGCGACAGTAGAGATAGAGCTGCTGACTTTTGTCAGGAACCAGCTGTTCAATACCGGCAGCAACAAGCTGCAGTTCTAAATGTTTTGCTGAGGCTAGATGGCCTGAGTTCCACTCTTCTGTGGTTCGAACGTCGATAATCATTGGGTTGTCTCCTTGGGTTGCGCCAGCCCAAAAGGTCAGTGCGCAGAGAATGGTTAATAATAAAAGTTTCATTGGTCTAGCCGTGCTGGTTGTGGCGCTACTGTACTGCTGGGGTAGTGTCGCTGCAACTGCAGGACATTGCTAGAAGGCACTAAATCGATTATATTAATCTATCTGGATATTCATTGGCTGATTAGTATACCCTTCAAGAATCTGGAGTATTAAGGCTGAAAATAATCATTCCGAGACCGTTAAACGTACTGTCCCAAAGCGCGCTTAAATTCATAATGAGAGTGTTCGTATGAATAATATCTCAGAAGAAGAGCTACTTGCCCTGAATGCAGCGCATGCTGAAGTCGATACCTTTCGCTGGCAGATAGTCAAAAGACGGATTCTTATTCGTGCGGCTTTGGTTATAGGGCTCATACTGGCTAGAGCATTGATGTTGAAGGTTTTTCCTCAAACTTACGTGCCTCTTATTTTCGGTGATTCTGCTGTTGGTGCTGCTGAATTGGAAGCGCTGATTCTTACAAGACTATTAGTCGGCGCTGCACTGGGGGGCTTGTATCTATGTGCATTAATAGCAAACCGTTACGTAAAACTCGCATCTATTCTGGCGCTGATGGCTCCTATAACCCTGATCGGGGCTGATTTGCAGATGTTCTTGGTCTCATCTTTCCCTGATTTTACCCTGATGACATCAATTAGTTTTGGCTTGCGCTTGGTGACTATTTATCTTCTTGCGCTAAACTATTTTGATGTAAGACGCTGATTATCCGACTTATTCCTAACTAACTATTTCCTCCTATTGGGGCACAGCGACCCAAGCTGTCTATGCCCCTCCGATTAGTCCTCTTAGTCCTTAGAAACTAACTAAATCACCTCAGCTGTCTTAACTAGGGTGGTATCGGCAGCCTTGTCTTCTAGATAAAGCGATTTGCACAGGCCA
>CAWLBR010000062.1:0-12060 GCA_963855085.1 Gammaproteobacteria bacterium | reverse complement strand
CAGTGCAATGGTGACCTGTTCGCCAGTAGAGACCAATACGTCCATCTCGCGCAGGCTGGGTTCGTCGTGTATCTCTTTTGCCAGCCCGATCAGACGATTGGTTTCGCCGCTCATGGCCGAGACGGCAACTACAATTTTGTCGCCGGATCGGTGCTTAACAGCGATCTTTTCTGCAACGGCTTTTATACGTTCAACGGTGCCAACAGAGGTGCCGCCATATTTATGGACTATTAAACTCATCGAAACGCTATCGCCTCAGATTTATTAGGGCGCAGATTAAACAGCAATCTAACGCAAATGTTAAGAGCCTAGGATAAAAAGCCCTAGGATGCATCGCTCACCCAGTCATAAACTGACTCAAGAGCAACTGCCAAATTCACTGTGCTACCAGCAGCACCCTGCGCCATATCGGCTCGACCACCACCTTTGCCATCCACTTGGGCTGTGACAAACTTGAGCAGGTCGCCGGCTTTAATCTTGCCGGTCAGATCCTGTGTCACACCAGCCACCAGTGCCGCTTTATCACCGTCTACTGCGGCGAGCATAAAGACACCCGACTGCAGCTTTGATCTAACCTGATCGGCAACACCGCGCAGGCTTTTGGCGTCTGCGCCTTCAACCACTGTTGAGAGCACACTAAAGCCATTGATCTCACGCAGGCCGGCCATCAGGTCATTACCTGAAGCATTGGCAAGCTTGCTCTTTAGTGCGTCAATTTCTTTCTGTAGCTTGCGGTTGTCTTCAACCACCTGACGAGCTTTGTCAGCCACGCTGTGACGTGCGGCACGGAGTACGCTGGCCAAATCAGTGACTGTATCCTGCAACTCGTCACAGTACGCTATAGCCGCTTCTCCGGTTACCGCTTCTATGCGTCGTACGCCAGCCGAGACGCTCGATTCGGCGCTGATTTTCAACAATCCAATATCGCCAGTGCGATTGGCGTGGGTGCCACCGCAAAGCTCAACAGAGAAGTCTCCGCCCATACTGAGCACACGCACTTCATTGCCGTACTTTTCACCGAAGAGCGCCATGGCGCCCTTCTCCACCGCATCGTCCATGCTCATCACTTCAGTTTGCACCGGAGTATTACGCAGAATTTCACGGTTAACTCTATGCTCAATCTCACGAATCTGTTGCGCGCTAATGGATTCTCCATGGGAGAAGTCAAAGCGCAGGCGTTGGCTATCGACCAATGAGCCCTTCTGATTAACATGCTCGCCCAGTATCTGCTGCAGCGCCGAATGTAATAGGTGAGTTGCAGAGTGATTGAGAGCTGTTGCGGTGCGCACGGAGCAGTCCACAGTGGCGGTTACCGTCTCGCCAACTTTCAGTTCACCGGACAATACCTTGCCAATATGCAGGTGATGCTCACCGGCCTTACGACAATCCGTTATTTCAATTTTCGCCGAGGCGGTCTGCAGATAACCGCTGTCACCCACCTGACCACCAGATTCCGCGTAAAACGGCGTGCTGCCAAGAATCACTGCAACCTCTGTATCCAAGACGGCTGAAGCAATCTCTTCGCCAGCGGAATAGAGGGCAATCACATCCGCACTGTTTTCAAGACTGTCATAGCCAACAAATTCGGTGCTGCCTTCAACACGGATGCTCTCACTGTAATCCAGTCCGAACTGACTGGCGGAGCGGGCTCGAGTGCGCTGGGCTTCCATACATTTTTCGTAGCCTTCCATGTCCATGCTGTAGCCGCGCTCTCGGGCTATATCATTGGTCAGGTCGGTGGGGAATCCAAAGGTGTCATAAAGCTGAAAGATCAACTCACCGGGCAGTTGCTCAGCGCTAAGTTTTTCCAGAGCTGCGTCCAATACGCCCATGCCCTTATCCAGGGTGCGGGCAAATTGCTCTTCTTCTTTTTTAATCGTGGCAATAATTTCTTGCTTCATACTCAGCAATTCAGGATAGGCTTCACCCATCACTTCACCGAGAGCGACAACCAGCTTGTGGAAGAAACTGCCCTTGGCACCGAGGTTATGCCCGTGGCGCAATGCGCGACGAATAATTCGGCGCAGCACATAGCCGCGACCTTCATTGGAGGGCACAACACCGTCCACTACCAAAAAGGCGCAGGAGCGAATATGGTCGGCAACCACTTTTAATGAATTTTCCGACAGATCAGTGACGCCAATAATCTTTGCCGCTGCTTTTATAAGATGCTGAAACAGGTCGATGTCATAGTTGTTGTGCACGCCCTGCATTACCGCAGCGACGCGTTCAAGCCCCATGCCGGTATCGATAGAAGGCTTAGGCAGTGGCGTCATCTTGCCGCTGCTGTCGCGCTCAAACTGCATAAACACCAGATTCCAGATTTCGATATAACGGTCTAGGTCGTCGTCGGGACTGCCTGGAGGACCACCGGGAATATCTTCGCCGTGGTCCCAAAATATTTCAGTGCTCGGGCCACAGGGCCCGGTATCGCCCATCTGCCAAAAGTTGTCTTCGTCGAGGCGCGATAGACGCTTGGGGTCTATGCCAATTTCATTGATCCAGATATCAGCGGCTTCATCATCGCTGATATGCACGGTGATCCAGAGACGCTCTTTGGGCAGTTTGAGTACTTCAGTGAGAAATTCCCAGGCAAAGCCAATCGCTTCGCGCTTAAAATAATCGCCAAAACTAAAGTTGCCGAGCATTTCAAAAAAGGTGTGATGTCTGGCGGTGTAACCGACATTTTCCAGATCGTTGTGTTTGCCACCGGCACGGACACAGCGCTGAGATGAAACCGCGCGATTGTAGTCACGCTTTTCGGCGCCGAGAAAGACATCTTTAAACTGCACCATGCCAGCGTTGGTAAACAGTAGTGTAGGATCATTGCCTGGCACTAAGCTGCTACTCGGCACAATGCTGTGCTGCTTGCTGGCGTAGTAATTTAAGAATGCGTCACGAATATCGGCGCTTGTCATCATGGTTTAATTCCAGTTATTAGCAGGGCCTGAGTGGCCAATGCGCTTAAAATAGTGAGTACTTAAATTAGTAAGCGCTTAAATTAGTAGGCTTCTAAATAGGCAGCTTTTAAATAGTCGATTCTGAGAAATCCAAACTACCAGAGGGATCGGCCAAAACATGCAGGTGCAAATGGAATACAGTCTGCCCTGCTGCCCTGCCATTGTTCACCACCAGGCGAAAGGCTTCTTCTACACCGGCCTGTCGCGCTACTTCACCTGCCACCCACATCAGGTGCCCAAGCAGTGCTTTATCCGCTTCACTAGCATCGGCCAGTTTGGCGATTGGCTGTCGCGGGATCACCAGCATATGCACAGGTGCCTGAGGAGAGATATCGTTGATAACGATGCATAGATCGTCCTCATAGAGAATCTCTGCCGGGATTTCTCGGTTAATAATTCGGGTAAATAGGGTTGGCGCTGAATCGACCATCAGAAATACTCCAGGGTTAGTACAGTGAGAACAGTGGGGTTATTTTCCCGAGTCGCGGAGCTTTTCATCGGCAGTCAGTTGACGTGCTTCCGACTCCAACATCACCGGGATGCCCTCGCTTATGGGGTAGGCCAAACCACTGGCACGGCAAACCAATTCCTGCTTGGCTTTATCATATTCAAGTGGCGCCTTGCTGACAGGGCAAACCAATATACTGAGAAGCTTTTTATCCACGATAAAATCGTCCATTTGAAAACCGCGTTAGTTTACGCAAAATGACGCCTAACTGCCATTATCTGCGGTAAATAACCTATAGGCAGGAACAGGAGAATAGCCAGGAATGGCGCGGACTATTTACTAAGGCAATTTAATCGGATTATTTCACCAGATTATTGCGCGGGAAAGGATTCTAAAACCAGCGCCGGATCTACGCGCTGATTGAGCCAGTTCATTCGCCAGTCGAGATGCGCGCCAGTGGCTCGCCCAGTAGACCCAACTCGCGCTATAGCCTCTCCCCGCTGTACCCTATAACCTTCTTCCACCAGTATCTCGCTGAGATGTAAAAAGCTTGAGGAGAGACCATGACCATGGTCAATAATTAATGTGCCGCCGGAATAGAACAGATCGACATGCGTCATACGCACAATCCCAGCAGCTGGCGCTTTAACAATAGTGCCAGTGGGTGCGGCGTAATCGAGGCCGTAGTGAGGACTTTTAGGGACGCCATTATAGAATCGTTGACTGCCGTAGACTCCAGTTATGGGGCCCTCTAAGGGTTTAATAAAGCCAGACAAGAAATCGGTTTTGTTACTCACTAGGCGGCGCGCTTGAACTACAAGAGCAGAGTCAGATCGAATACGCTGCAATTGCCCAGCCGGAGGTTCAACAGTGCGCTGAGGCACTCCCTCCACTTTCTGAACATTGTAATCGCGCGCTGCAACCTCAAACTCTGCCTCAGTCTCGACACCGGTTAGATCGGTCACCACAAAGGTAGAGATAGCCGGCGCATTGCGACCCAGACCAAACAGAAACTGGCCCTCAGCAGTGGTTTTGATTATCTCGCCCTGATGGCTCAGCGTTGTGCCAGGTTGAACCTGCCCCAACATCAAGCCACCCTGCTGCCAGCTGCCGCGCCACTTAATCAATGGCTCTGTAATACGCGGCTCGGCAATAAGTGGCTCGTTAGTAAATGGCTCGGCATTTGCACAAGACGCACAGGTCAACATTAAGCTGAACAATAAAACAGCAAGCTGGGGGTAAGATTGACGTTGCATTTAAAGGGCCCTAGACAAATACACCAGAACCGGCGGTATTGTCAGTTAATCGATGTCTTTTTCCAGCACTGGCTCTTCAAGCGCGACGAAGGGCTCAATACTGGCGATACGACAACTATAGCCGGAACCACCCAGTACCGAAAGTCGATCGAACCTAGCACAGAGTCTGCTGCCACTTCGGTAACTCACATAACCTGAACGCTTAATGCCCGGACACTCTGTCTGCAAACGCAAAATTGCAGTTTTTTTGCCGAACATAGTCACCAGCGCGGTTTGATCATCAACAAATTTGATGCGTTTAATTCGATTTGCAGACAGACAACCATTACGCACTTTCCAACCGGCAGCACTGGCCTTTTCATCGATTGACGAAAGCTGATCAGTCAATGATTCTTTCTTAATAGCAGAGATAGAAGCCTCTTCGGCTTCCGTGGCGAAACTGGCAGAGCTCATCAGAACTAAGCTAGACAGCAAAACCACTAAGGATAAAGGGTATTTTACTAATTTCATCTTGACCTCCATGGCGAGATAAACAAAGGACCACTTAATAAAATAGCATTGACGTCCTATCTATAGAGGCACTACAGTCCTCTTATCAACTAAAATAATAATACATACTTATATATGACTCAAAAAAGCCGCTTTACCCCACCTTCGATGTTAAAAAACCCTCATATACAGAGTATTTTAAACAGCCTAGGGCCACGAAAAATTCGCGCTAAGCGACTGGCTAAAAAATTAGACAGCGAAATTTTAACGCTTACTGCAAAGGATGGGACGCGCTTACTGGCTGAGTACGATCGCAGTAAAACACCGAACCATAGCTTGATCGTATTACTGCATGGTTGGGAAGGTTCCAGCCAATCTGCATATCAGGTTACCACCGCAAACTATCTTTTAAAGCAGGGCTTTGATGTACTGCGACTCAATCTACGCGACCACGGCGACAGTCATCATCTCAACTTTGAGTTATTTAACTCAACCATGACCAATGAAGTGGCGGAAGCAATCGCCTGTTTCTTTGAAACCCATGCCTATGAAAAGCGTTTTCTAGCAGGATTCTCATTGGGAGGAAACTTTACACTGCGCATTGCCGCCGATCATGGCAGTAACTTAAGCCTAGCAGCTGCTGCGGCCATTTGCCCTCCCGTGGATCCCACCAACGCTATGACAGCACTGGATAACACCTTGTTTATCTATGAACGCTATTTCTTTTACCGCTGGTCCAAGTCCCTACGCAAAAAAATTGCTCACTTCCCAGAACATGGTTTCGAGCATGTTTTAAACAGTGCTCGCACCATTGAGGATATGAATAGTTTCTTTATTGATAAACATACGCCTTTCGACGATGCCAAGAGTTATTTCGAAGCTTATTCTCTTATCGGCGACCGGCTAGAGGCGCTTGCTATACCGGCTTATCTGATTGCCTCAGAGGATGACCCGATTATTCCGGCGGAGGATTTGAAACGGATTAACTGCCCAGAAAAGCTCAGTATTGAGTTGCAGGAGTATGGCGGACACTGTGGCTTTATTAAAAATCTATCGGCCCACAGCTGGGTGGAGAATCGTCTTGTGGACTTGTTTCGCGGCTACCTCTAATGATGAGGTAGGGGGATCGCTTTGCTGATCGCCGCTAATCAAAAAAATCGGGATCGTCCACTTGGTCATCTAAACAGCCAGCGAGAGCATATTTAATTTGATCATAGCTAAAGCCGCGGTATTGTAAGAAGCGCATACGCTTAGCTGTCTCCCGTTGGTCCGCCGCCTGCCGTTGACCAAACTTACGCTGGGCAACCTCTCGAGCCAGAGTCATCCAATTCACATCTGCACCGTCCAATGTCTGTCCCACCAATTCATCAGCAATACCCTTTTGACGAATATCCTGACGAATACGGGTTAGACCGTGACCGCGCAATATTCGCGAGCGCACAAAAGCTTCGGCAAAGCGTACATCGCACTGCAAGCCTTCATCCGCCAGACACTGCAATACCTCATCAATGGCGCTGTGCTCATCAAATCGTTTATTCAGCTTAGTCGCCAGTTCAGCTCGCGAGTAATCGCGACCGGTGAGCAGACCCATAGCGTAATTGCGCATCTTAGCCGGAGTGATATCTGCAGGAGCATCTAACATAGCAGTGTATTTACCCTTCTATTTCCAAGTTACGAATGTACAAAAAGCGCCGACTGGCGCTTTTTGCATGATCATAATAAACCCTGTTTCAGAGCCGGATTAATTGAGAATTACTCCTCAGTTGCCTTGCCTGCTGATTTCTTATCTGCAACTGGCGCTGGACCACCCATTTCTTTCTCACGGATTATGGCTTCAATTTCAGCCGCAATCTCAGGGTTTTCAGTGAGGTAAATACCCACATTAGCTTTACCTTGACCAATCTTATTACCCTTATAGGCATACCAGGCACCAGACTTATCGATCAGGCCATTTTTAACACCCAGATCGACCAGCTCGCCGTTGCGGTTAATGCCGCGGCCATAGAGAATCTGAAATTCAGTCTGCTTGAACGGCGGTGCCACTTTGTTTTTAACCACTTTAACCCGGGTTTCATTGCCGACAATCTCGTCGCCATCTTTCACCGCACCAATGCGACGAATATCCAAGCGCACCGAGGAGTAAAACTTCAGTGCGTTGCCGCCAGTAGTGGTCTCTGGGTTACCAAACATCACGCCAATCTTCATTCTGATCTGGTTAATAAAGATAACCAGGCAGTTAGCATTTTTAATATTACCGGTCAGTTTACGCAGCGCCTGAGACATCAGTCGCGCTTGCAGACCAACGTGGTGATCACCCATATCGCCTTCGATTTCAGCTCGCGGGGTCAGTGCCGCAACCGAGTCAATGACCAGTACATCACAGGCGCCAGAGCGGACTAACATGTCGGTGACTTCGAGAGCTTGCTCGCCGGTATCCGGCTGGGAAACGATCAGATCGTCAACTTTAACACCCAGCTTCTCTGCGTACTCGGGATCCAATGCGTGCTCTGCGTCAATAAAGGCACAGGTTCCACCGGCCTTTTGCGCTTCAGCGATAACCTGCAAAGTCAGTGTGGTTTTACCCGAGGACTCAGGGCCATAGATCTCAACAATACGCCCTTTTGGCAGGCCACCAATGCCAAGCGCAATATCCAGTCCCAAAGAACCAGTAGAAATAGCAGGAATTGCCTGACGGGTGCCCTCACCCATACGCATTACAGTTCCTTTACCAAACTGGCGTTCGATTTGCCCCAGTGCGGCTTCTAATGCTTTTGACTTGTTCGCGTCCATTGTTGTGACCTCGAGATAGATTCAATTAGAGTAAGTTGGCAGAAATAAAATAGACCATCAACTGTATGGTTATACAGTATTACATCCAGTAACCTGATGCAACAGTTCTTGCAGAGAAATTTTGATAGCCTGTTCACGAACCGCTGTGCGATCCCCAGCCAGCAGATGTTTTTTGGCGCTGACACCAGCTGGACTCTGCCAGGCAAACCAGACAGTGCCTACTGGCTTATCCTCAGTACCGCCCCCGGGGCCAGCGATACCGCTAATGGCAACAGCATAATCCGCATCGGCCGCTGACGCTGCGCCGGCGACCATAGATCGCACCACAGCTTCGCTCACCGCACCCTGACTGGACAACATTTCCTGAGGAACCCCAAGCAACCTGTGTTTGGCGCTATTGGCGTAGGTAACAAAACCGCAATCAAACCATTTCGAACTGCCGGCGACAGCAGTGATTGCATGGGCGACGCCGCCACCGGTACAGGACTCGGCGGCAGTGACCTTGGCGTCAGACTGAGAGAGCGCATGACCGAGTTTTTCGGCTAGAGAATTTATCGATGGGTTCATGGGGTAAGTGTATCTCGCTTTGATTTGCTCAGATAGCTATTTTGGTTTCATTAAGGCGCATTGCTACGCGCAATAATAGAGGAAACAAACTTACAGACAGTCTTGTCGGGACTGCATAAATTGCTGCTCAGGGACTATACTGTTGCGGGGCTGTTGCTAGATCAGCATTTACAGATCAGCGTTCGTGACAACAGACTATTTAATATCGACTTTCCGACTTTAAGCAAGGACACAACATTGGCCCAGCAAGAACAGTACACCCCAATGATGCAGCAGTTTATGCGTATCAAGGCAGACCACCCCAATGACATTCTGTTCTACCGCATGGGTGACTTCTATGAGCTGTTTTTTGACGATGCCAAGCGTGCCAGTGAGATTTTAGATATCACCCTCACCGCCAGAGGCAAAGCCAACGGCAACCCAATTCCCATGTGTGGCGTGCCCTACCATGCCGCCGAAGGCTATCTGGCCAAGCTGGTCAAACAGGGGCACTCAGTTGCTATCTGCGAACAGGTCGGCGACCCAGAGACCAGCAAGGGCCCAGTGGAACGTCAGGTTATGCGGGTTTTGACCCCGGGCACCATCAGCGACGAAGCACTGCTGGACGCGCGACGGGACAATCTCCTAGTGGCCATCAGCAGCCATGATCAGACCACTGGCCTCGCCTCTCTAGACATGAGTAGCGGCCGCTTTCAACTGCTCGAACTGAGCACTGAAGAAGAGCTAGTCAGTGAACTGCAGCGCCTAAACCCCGTTGAAGTACTGCTCTCCGAAAGCCTGCCAGAATATGAATTTCTAGCGGGCCGCAAAGGCACTAAACGCCGCCCGATATGGGAGTTCGACATTGACAGCGCGCTGAGACTGTTAAACAAACAGTTTGGCACCCGCGACTTGAGCGGCTTTGGCTGCGACCATCTGCCGGTCGCGATCAGCGCCGCTGGCTGTCTATTACAGTATGCCAAAGACACCCAGCGCGGCGACCTGCCCCATATTCGCAGCATCATTGCCGAGAACAATACCGAAAGTGTATCTCTGGACGCCTCCAGCCGCCGCAATCTCGAACTCGACACCAATATGACTGGCGGCTCTGAAAACACGCTATTTGAAGTACTAGACACCAGCGCCACCACCATGGCCAGTCGTCTATTGCGCCGCTGGCTCAATCGCCCATTGCAACATCTGCCAACTCTGCAGGCCCGCCAGCAGAGTATCGCCGCTCTGCACAACAACTATCTCTATGAAGTGCTCCACGGACATCTCAAGCAGATCGGCGATATGGAGCGTATCCTCACCAGAGTCGCCCTGCGCTCAGCGCGACCGCGCGATCTCACCCGCCTGCACCAATCCCTGGCCGTGTTGCCACAGCTAGCCACCGCCCTGGCAAATCCATCCACTGCTCATCTGGGCGACCTGGCCGCTGCAGCCGAACCTCTGCCGGAATTGGTCCATCTGCTCGGCAGCGCGGTGAAAGAAAACCCACCTGTGGTGATCCGAGAAGGCGGCGTGATCGCCGACGGCTATGACAGCCAGCTCGACGAACTGCGCGCACTCAACACCAATGCTGGCGAGTTTTTACTCGAACTAGAAGAGCGGGAAAAAGCCCGCAGCGGCATCAGTACTTTAAAAGTCGGTTACAACCGAGTTCATGGTTACTATATCGAAATCTCCCGGGGCCAGAGCGACAACGCTCCAGTGGACTATATTCGCCGACAGACCCTAAAGAATGCTGAACGCTTTATCACCCCAGAGCTGAAAGAATTTGAAGACAAAGCCTTAAGCGCAAAAAGCCGCTCACTGGCCCGAGAAAAATTTCTCTACGAGCAATTGCTCGAGCAACTTAATGAGAGCCTCGCCGAACTGCAAAACTGCGCCGCCGCCATCTCCGAAATTGATGTGCTGGCAACCCTTGCCGAACGCGCCCACAGTCTCAACTTTTGCCAGCCCAACCTCTCCCTAGAATCGGGCATCTCGATTCAGGGCGGCAGACATCCCGTAGTGGAAAAAGTCTCCAACGATCCCTTTGTTGCTAACGACTTAGAGATGCATAACGAGCGCAAGATGCTCGTTATTACCGGCCCTAACATGGGCGGTAAATCCACCTATATGCGCCAGGCTGCCCTGATAGTTCTGCTCGCTCAAATTGGCAGCTTTGTTCCCGCCGCCTCGGCAACCATCGGCCTAGTAGACCGCATCTTTACCCGTATCGGCTCTTCCGATGATCTCGCCGGTGGTCGCTCAACCTTTATGGTCGAGATGACCGAAACCGCCAATATTCTGCACAACGCCAGCGACCGCAGCCTAGTGCTGATGGACGAGGTAGGCCGGGGTACAAGCACCTTCGACGGACTCTCATTGGCCTGGGCCTGCGCCTATCATCTGGCCGAAAAAGTCCGCGCCTTTACGCTTTTCGCGACCCATTATTTTGAGCTGACATCCTTGCCAGAAAAAGTCTCAGGGGCCTGCAATATTCACCTCGGCGCCACCGAGTACAACGAGAATATAGTCTTCTTGCACAGCATTGAAGAAGGCCCAGCGAACAAAAGCTACGGCATCCAAGTCGCCAAACTCGCCGGCCTGCCAGAGGAAGTGATCAGTCTCGCGCGTCAAGAGCTGGCTCTACTAGAAGCTGGCAGTCACGCAATCATAACCCCAGCAGCCCAGCCCGACTCAGGACAGGTCCTACCGGCCCGCTCAGAGCCGAGCCAGAGCGAACTCTTCTTGCCCTCGATTAACCCACAGTTGCACAGGCGCCTCGAGCAACTCAAGCCCGACGACCTCTCACCACGAGACGCATTAGAGCTACTCTACGAACTAAAAAAACTACTCTAATCCAAAAAGGTATAAGTCGGCGCCAAAAAAGCGCCGACGGCCATTCACAGGGCTGAAGTAGCTGTTATAATGCCGCCCAAATCGGCCCACCAATATTTATATGAGAGCGAGACCATGACCTTTATCGTCGGCGACAACTGCATCAAGTGCAAACACACAGACTGTGTAGAGGTTTGTCCTGTAGACTGTTTCTACGAAGGCCCTAACTTTCTGGTGATCCACCCAGACGAGTGCATCGATTGCGCCCTCTGTGAGCCGGAGTGTCCCGTAGGCGCAATCTTTGCAGAAGACGAGATCCCCGAAGGACAGGAAGTATTCCTCGAGATCAACGCCGAACTCGCCGAAGTATGGCCCAACATTACCGAACAGAAAGACGCCCCCGCCGATGCAGCAGCATGGGACGGTGTAGAGAATAAGATCCAATATTTAGAACGCTAATTGCTGCTGTAAATAGCTAATAGATAGAACGTAATCTAAAGATAGTAAAAGAAAAGTAGTTCGCGTAATTACGCACCCGTAGCTCAGCTGGATAGAGTAGGTGGCTTCGAACCACTTGGTCGGGGGTTCGAATCCCTCCGGGTGCACCAATAACAAACCCTCAGCCTCCGGCTGGGGGTTTTTTATTGGCTCACCCAGAGTATTGGTTCAAACCCCTGTTCGACAAAACGCAAAGCGTTTTGGACGCCGAAGGCGGTCCGCAGGACTTGTTATAAGACGCCAG
>CAWLBR010000061.1:0-12096 GCA_963855085.1 Gammaproteobacteria bacterium | reverse complement strand
ATGTAGTGCTTGCGCATCTTTCCAGAGATATGGGCAATGATAACGTGATCATTTTCCAACTTAACTCGGAAAGTCGTGTTCGGCAAAGTGTCGATGACTTCGCCTTCAAATTCAATGTGGTCTTCTTTCGCCATAAGCTTAATGTAGTGCCCGTCAATGAGATTGTTTAAACCCAGTGCTAGTAGGGGACGTTCGCCGGTGCGGATCCCCAAAAAGCGCGGCAAGTTTGCCTTAAAACGCCCCGTATAGCAAAGTCATTCGGCAATTCCCCAGCTATTTTGTCGGTACAGCTCAAGGGGGCGGTAATTGGTCTTGTATTTCATCTTGTCACAGCCGGATATCCAATAGCCTAAATAGAGATGTTCAATGCCGAGACGCTGGGCCATATCGATCTCCACAAGGATCGCCAGCACCCCGAGACCGCGGTCTGAAAAAGCCGGGTCAAAATAGGTATAAATAGCTGAGAGACCATTTTCAATCACATCAATCACTGCACAGCCGACTAGCTGATCGCCCAATCTAAATTCAAGAAACTGAGTGCACTCCCAAGCATTGCCGAGAAAATCTTCAAACTGCCGGCGCGATGGCGGGTACATATCCCCGTCGCTGTGGCGCTGCTCTATATAGCGCGCATAGATCGGAAAATGCTCACCAATATTAATCGAGTCGAGCTGTTCCACCATAATGTCATCGTTCTTTTTCCAGCAGCGTTTCTGAGCGCGAGTCGGTTTAAAGTCGTCCACCGGCAAGCGCGCCGGAATACAGGCATTGCAGCCAGTGCACTTGGGTGCATAGAGAAAGGGGCCACTGCGGCGAAAGCCAAGCTTGGTCATGCGCGAGTAAAGCGCAACATCAATACGCATTTCAGGGTCTACAAAAGCGGTGGTCGACTGTCGGTCAGGCAGGTAGCTGCAGTCATGGGCCTCGGTCAAGCAGAGCTTGATCATGCCTATATCTGGCGAGATATCGCGAGTCATTTGGGACTACCTTGTTAGTGGGTGTCTTGTTAATGGGTGTCTTATTAGCGTGTAATGTCAGTACGTGTAATGTTAGTGCATGTAAGGTTCGTGCATGTAAGGTTCGTGCATGAAAGGTTCGACAATAGTCACAAGAGTAGTTCAGCGTTCTAGGATACTCAATGCGGCTTTTCCACCGACTTGATCACCAATTGAACTCTAGCCTTGTTGGCTGCACCCCAACTCTGGGCCGTGGCCAATCTAAGGCCCTATCTCGCCAGAGAGATAACTCTGTGAGAAAGGCACTGCGATCTATACTCAGGGCGCCCAGGCTGACTAGATGAGGGTTAACCAGCTGACAATCAATCAGCTGCAAACCGGATTCCAAGCCCCAGCGGCAGAGATGAGCCATAGCAATTTTGGACGCACTAGCACGGCGGCTAAACATTGATTCACCACAAAAAATACTGCCAACCGCAACACCGTAAAGACCCCCAACCAATTCACTATCCAGCCAAACCTCAAGCGAATGAGCCTTTCCCTGCTGATGCAGCTGGCTATAGGCAGCCATCATTTCCTCAGTGATCCAGGTGCCACCGTCGTCGTCACGGGGTTCACTACAGGCGTGGATAACATCGTTAAAGGCATGATTAACGGTTATCTGATAATCATTCCGACGTAGAGTTTTACGCAGGCTTTTGGAACAGTGCAGATCAGTGGGTGGCAACACACAGCGGGTTGCCGGACTCCACCAAAGAATAGGATCCTCATCCTGATACCAGGGAAAGATCCCTGAGCTATAGGCATTCAAGAGAGTTTGCGGCTGCAGATTACCCCCGGCGGCGAGTAAGCCGTCGGGTTCAGTTAAAGCGCCCCTAGGATCGGGAAACTGCGGATTATCCTGATCTAGCAGAGGTATCTGCACAGACAGACTCCAGAGTTGCTATAAAGAGTTGCTATTTATTGATCCAGAAAACGCTCCGCATCCAGCGCTGCCATGCAGCCGCTGCCAGCAGAAGTAACCGCCTGACGATAGACATGGTCAGCCACATCGCCTGCGGCAAATACACCAGGTATGCTGGTTTCAGTAGCGTTGCCCGCCATACCACCGGTAATAGTCAAGTAGCCATCTTTCATGGCCAGCTTGTCGGCGAAGATATCAGTATTGGGTTTGTGGCCAATAGCAATAAACACCCCATCGACAGTCAGATCTTTGGTCGCGCCATCAGCGGTACTCTTAATACGCACCCCAGTTACACCGGCATCATCACCCAGTACTTCGTCGAGATTGTGGCTCCATTCAATGGTGATATTGCCGTTTTTCTCTTTTTCAAAGAGCTTGTCCTGCAGCATCTTCTCAGCGCGCAACTCATCGCGACGGTGAATCAATGTCACCTCACTACAGATATTTGACAGGTAGAGAGCCTCTTCAACAGCAGTATTACCGCCACCGAGAACAGCGACAGGCTTATTGCGATAGAAAAACCCATCACAGGTAGCACAGGCACTGACGCCTTTACCCATAAACGCCTCTTCAGAGGGCAGCCCCAAATACTGCGCCGAAGCACCTGTAGCAATAATCAGCGAATCACAGCTGTAGTTGCTAGAACCTTTGAGGCGGAAAGGGCGCACGTCGAGAACTACTTCATCTATATGATCAAAAATCGTCTTAGTATCAAAGCGTTCCGCGTGCTTTTGCATGCGTTCCATCAACTCTGGACCCTGAACGCCATCAGCGTCACCAGGCCAGTTATCCACATCGGTGGTGGTCGTTAACTGACCACCTTGCTGAATGCCGGTAATAACAACTGGACTCAAGTTGGCCCTTGCGGCATAAACGGCAGCAGTCCAGCCAGCAGGGCCAGAACCTAAAATAATCAGTGGATAATGTTGTGTCTCAGACATGGGCGCTCTCTAAAAGATAAGTTCAAAAACTTTAAAAAGTTTAAATGATTTGGCTACGCCAGCTATATAAACGGACAGCGCGTAAAAACAGACCGCCATCATAATCAATCCCATGCCGCCAACAAATAAGTTTTTACACTATATTCAATATTTAGGCTCTTAAATTCATTGCCGAACTGGGTGATTAAGCGCGGCTCAAACATAGCATTTAATTCTCAACGGGCTACAATTGGCCCTGCATTAACATACAGGGAATCACCCGTTGAGCACAGATAAGCGAAAGCCGCGTAATCCAGCACCAGCCGAAGCCAGCTATAACGAAACCCGCGGCAAGCGATTGCTCGCCGAGGGCGCGCTAATAGGTTGGATCGCTCTCTGTTCAATACTGCTGCTAGCCCTGCTCAGTTACTCCTCAGATGACCCAGGTTGGTCACACACTGGCGTCCGTGGCGAGCTTAACAATGCCGTAGGCCTAGCCGGCGCCTGGATCGCTGATATCTTCTTTGCCCTGTTTGGCGTTATGGCCTACCTGTTCCCAGCACTGCTTGCGGTCCGCGCCATACAAATTCTGCGCACCTATATTCTCCGTGAAGGGGATGCCTTCGACTCGGTTACCTTCACCCTGCGCGTCATCGGTTTTATTCTGGTGATGATCAGCGCCACCTCACTGGCCAATATTCAATACGCCGAAATTCACAATAGCTATCCCTTTGGTGTCGGCGGCATACTCGGCAACAAGATCGGCGAAGCCACCATGGCAGTGTTCAGCTATGTTGGCAGCACCTTAATACTGCTGTCGCTGTTCCTCTTTGGGCTCACAGTATTTGTCGATATCTCCTGGATCTCCCTGATTGACCGCCTAGGTCTAGCAACAATGGATCTCTACGATCGAACGCGGAGCAAACTGGCGGCAATGAAAATTGCCCGTGCCGAAAAGGCCAAGTCCCGTGAAGCAGTTCTCGAGCGCCAGGCCAAAGTTGAAGTCGAAACTAAGATGCAAAAGCTGCGCACGCCGCCAACCATTCAGGCCCCTAAAGCCAAGCCAATTGTTAGCAAACGCATCGAACGTGAAAAGCAGCAGACGCTCTTTGGCGACGCCGAAGTCATTGGTTCACTGCCGCCGATTAACCTGCTCGATCCAGCAGACAACAATCCCAATAGCGGCTACTCCGCTGAATCTCTCGAGCATCTCTCACGTCTGTTGGAGCACAAGCTCCTCGACTTTGGTATCAAAGCCGAAGTAGTAGAAGTGCTGCCAGGCCCAGTAGTCACCCGTTTTGAAATCCAGCCCGCTGCAGGTATTAAAGTTAGCCGTATCAGCGGACTAGCCAAAGATTTGGCCCGTTCCATGGCTGTGATTAGTGTGCGCGTGGTTGAAGTGATTCCCGGCAAGTCCGTAGTCGGCATCGAAATCCCCAATGAAAAGCGCGAGATGGTACGTCTCAGTGAAGTACTCTCATCTGAAGCCTACGACCGCTCAAGCTCACCGGTGACATTAGCACTGGGCCACGACATTGCCGGTATCCCGATAGTTGCCGATCTCGGTCGTATGCCGCACTTGCTAGTAGCCGGAACCACCGGTTCCGGTAAGTCCGTCGGCATTAATACCATGCTCCTAAGCCTGCTGTTTAAAGCCTCACCAGAAGAAGTTAAGTTAATTCTGATCGATCCCAAGATGCTAGAGCTATCGGTTTACGACGGCATTCCGCACCTGCTGACACCGGTGATCACCGATATGAAAGACGCCGCCAGTGGCCTGCGTTGGTGTGTGGGTGAAATGGAACGACGCTACAAGCTCATGGCCGCACTGGGTGTGCGAAATCTAGCCGGTTATAACCGCAAAATTGAAGACGCCATAAAAGCTGGCGAGCCGATTACCGATCCACTCTGGACTTTTAACCCAGATGAAATGGGCTGGGATGCGACTCAAGAAGCACCAGAGGCACCGACGCTCAAGACACTGCCCTACATAGTCGTAGTGATCGACGAATTCGCCGATATGATGATGATCGTCGGCAAAAAAGTTGAGCAGCTGATCGCTCGAATTGCTCAGAAGGCACGAGCCGCAGGTATCCACTTGATACTCGCCACCCAGCGCCCCTCAGTGGACGTTATCACGGGTCTGATCAAAGCCAACGTCCCCACAAGAATCGCCTTCCAAGTCTCGTCAAAAATCGACTCAAGAACCATTCTCGACCAGGGTGGCGCAGAGCAGCTATTGGGCAATGGCGACATGCTTTATCTACCGCCAGGCACCAGTGTCCCGGAACGTATTCACGGCTGTTTTGTCGACGACCATGAAGTGCACAAAGTTGTCGCCGACTGGAAACGTCGCGGCGAACCCAACTACCTCACCGAGATCACCGACGAAGTCGCAGTCTCATCGATCGCCGTACCAGGCTATAGCAGCGGAGAAGAGGGCGAAGACGATCCAGAATCTGATCCCCTGTACGACGAAGCCGTGGCCTTTGTACTTGAGAGCCGTAAAGCTTCGATCTCATCTGTACAGCGCAAACTCAGAGTGGGCTACAACCGCGCTGCGCGCTTGATTGAGCAGATGGAGGTGGCTGGAGTGGTTAGCCCCATGAGCAGCAATGGTAGTCGTGACATACTTTCTCAGAGTGGCGGTTGATGTTGATGACTCAGTGCCAAGACTATGAGCCCTGTAAATTCAATTTATTATGCTGTTTTTGAGTAACTGAATATGACTATAGACACCATGGCTACTTGGCATCAGGTGACGAAGGATAGAGATGTAAAAGGTCTTTATAATCTACTTGATGAAAACGCCGTGTCCTGTTCGCCAGTAATTCACACCCCTCAAGTCAGCAAGAGTATTACCGGTAAATACCTCAGCGCGGCTTTTGAGGTGTTTTTTTAAGATAGCTTCATCTATGTCCGCGAAGTTCATGGAGAGGGTAACGCCATACTTGAGTTCGAGGTCGAAATTCAGGGTGTTCTGGTCAATGGCGTCGATATGATTTCTTGGAGTGAAGCTGGACTGATCACAGAATTTAAGGCGATGGTTCGTCCACTCAAGGCGGCCAGCATGATTCATCAAAATATGGGTACCATGCTACAGGCTCAGCAATAGAGTCTGTCGACCAATGGGCGTTAGCCTGCCACTGATTTCCTCGGTGACACTGAAACCCTACAAACGGATTCTTCCTCGAACGCTAAAACCAATACCCCAAATCCGGAAACCCCACCAACCCTGTATAAAACAGCACAGTCATCACCAGCGCCACAACCCACACAGAGGTTATGTAAGTCGCCATAAGATTTTTCAATTGATCCGCAAAACTATCCCCACCTCCCGAAGATTGATTCCCCCGATTGGTCCAGCGCTGTTTCGATAGCCGAGCCAGGCAGTAAACTTTCACCCCGGCATTCAGCAGCTGATTAAAATACAGAATAAATGGCCATTCAATATGCACGCTGTTGCTGTAACGAAACAGAAACAATGACAGCGCCATGCGCGATATGGCGATCCAGATAAAATACGAGACAATATAGTAGGGGTCGTGAAGCACTGTAGCCGCGATGGCGACTATGGGACTGACCAGCATGGTCCACATGGCGATGCGCTGGTCCATAACGCACCACCAGATAAAGAATCCGATTTTGTTGGGCCCCAGTTTGAGTGCTCTGGTGCCGTTGCGCAGCATATTGCCAGACCAGCGGCGGAAGTTTTGCGTCATACGCTCTATACCAGAGCCTTCAATTTCTTCGATGGTGTAGACCAGAGCGTCGGGCACATAGAGCATTTTGGCGTCTTGGGTGAGCATGTAATACCAGGTGCTTTTATCGTCTCCGGAGAGAAACCTAAAGGTGCCCCAGAGCCAGTGATAGAGGTGGTCGGCTTCGAGCATGCGGATAAATTTATGTCGGGTTAAATGGTTGGCACGAAACATCGACATGCGGCCGGTGAGGGTTAAGACTTTGTTGGCCATGGAATGGGACTGCATGGCAATTCGCCGCTGGGCGAAGCGCATGGTGAGCCATGACTGAATCCATTTGGGGCCGTAGCAGATCACTTCTTCGTCGGTGGTGATGGCCTGGAGTTCTGGGTCGTTTTCAAATAGCGGGCAGCATTTGCGCAGGATGCCCGGTGCTAATACGGCATCGCCGTCCATAAATACAATCAGGTCATCGCTGTGGATTCCTCGCCGTGACATGGCCCGCAAGACCAGGCCTATGGCCATACGCTTGCCGGATATATTTTGCCGAATCATAACCAGCTCTAAGGGCAGATGACTGGCGTACTGGCGCAGATAGCACATGATGATATCTTCATCATAGGCATCTCCAGACCCTAGCCACAAGGTGGTTGCCACGCCCGATTGCTCGACTTCTCGACAGATGCTCTGAATCACCAGTTCGGTGGTTTCTCGGCGTTCGCGAAAGGTCGTCATCATAAAATGCATGTGCCGAGGTCGCCAGCCGTCACACCAGACTTGGTCGGCGTTGGCGCGAATGGTTGGGAAGCGTTTATGCTGGTAGAACTCTGCTCGCAGCACATGAACAAGCCACCAGCTATAGCGCCATATCCCGAGAGTCCCAAGGGTAATGGTGATCATCTTCAGCTCTGGCTGCCAGATTTTATTCGGCAACCAGAGCACCGCTAACAAGCAGAGGCTGATATAGACGAGGAGTTGCAGAAGGGCTTTGCTGTTCCATTTACGCGCTTTATCAGTGCTCTGTTCACCACTGACTAGAGCACTGTAATCTCGTGTTGGCTGGTAGGTTTTCACAGCGCCTGCTGGGAAGCCACTGGGCCTTTATCGGTGTCCAATAGCCTTTTATCCAATAGCCTTTGCTCAGAAAAGTATTTGAGCACTGCATGACTGATTTTCGTAGTGGCAAAACGCACTTCTACAGGCAGCCCAGAACGGAGCTTGAGTTTGTCGACATTATCCATTTGCAGCTTGATTTCGACCCTTACGTTGCGCTGCGGGGCGTTCTCTGGTCTGTAGGCGATCTGTTGCCTGGTTGATGTCAGCGTATCCTTCTTAATTTCGGTTACATAGCCCAACCAGTGCTGATCTAAGCTGAGCAAATGCACCTGGGTTAGCTGTTCGAGATAGATTGAGCGAGCTTCCTGCTCGGTAACAAAGACATCTACCACTGGTGTTTCTGTGCGCTCAAAGATGCCCAGGGTTTCACCGCGTTTGATCACCGCACCGCGCTCGTGGAGCAGTTGCACCAGACGGCCGTCGCCGGGGGAGCGTATTGACAGGTCTTCCTGATAGGCATAGAGGGCCAGCAAATCCTGCATGGCTAACCTCACCTCCTGCGCCACCAGATCAATATCAATCTGTAATAGCCGCGCCTCTTTACTGGTCACTGAGCCGGAGGTTTCAATGGCCAACATATAGCGTTTACGCTGGGCCTCAAGTTCGAGCTTTTTCTGCTCTATGGCGGTTTTAGAGTCGGCAATTTGCTTGGTTAGCTGAGGTGACTCAATAGTTAATAATGGCGTGCCCTCGGCAAGGGGCCTGTCGATCGCGCTTGATACTTGAGTAATGCGGCCGTCTACCATTGAGACAATGGATTCCATCGGCGTAGAAGTGGCCGCGGTACTGACCTTTAAGCTTAAAAAGTTTTCATAGACTGTGATGGTTAACAGACTCAGTAAGCCCATACCCAAGCCCAGATACAGCAGCGACATCATCAGCATTCGTGCTGGAATGCGTGAGGCTGGCAGCTCCGTGAGGGGGCTGGCATTGGGCTCAGTTGAAACTGGGGTTACAGGTGAATCAATGCGTAGGATTGTATCTTTTAGAGGTGTCATAGCACCGCGTATGAGCTGTTCTATAAAGTGGTTCATGAGCTCGGTTTGACGCTGATCCAGATCTATAAACTGACAGGCGAAGTGGCCAGTCTGGGAATCAATACGTACCACTTGGGCAACCACGTCAAAGGCAATCATAAAGCCCTGAAAGGGCAGTTCAAACTTCCACGACAGGGGATCCCCAAGCTTTAAGTCGTTATTCCAGCGATCCCAGTTGCTTACCCTAAAGCCACCCAGACTCCAGTCCACCGCAGTGTAACTGTGGCCATCATGATATAAATTTAACGGTGTCGCGACTCTGTGGTGCAATCGCTGACAGGCTTTCTCACGGGTGATGTGCAAAGACTGTGGCCTTCCAGTGGCTATTTTTTATTTCTCGGTATAAACCTATCGCAAGTATTGGGCCAACTACTTTCTCGAGAAAAAATTAGTCAAAATCTTTTAGAGTGCTCTAGAGTTTTCTAGAGTTTTCTAGAAATCGATTGCAAATCAAAGAGTTAAATATTGAATTAGCGGAACCCAATGTGTGAGTTTCGGCGCCTTGTAATAAAGTCACTATTTCTGTTTGCAAAATGCAATGCAAAGCGCGAACAGAATTTCAAATTGCGATGCACTTTCGATATAAGGCCAGGCACTAATTCCTCCCAACCCCCCTTCAGCAATGACTTTAAAAGCCCTCACTAAGATATATATGAGTTGGCTCGACATTTGCTTCCTGTTCAAAGAGGCTGATATTTAAGCTTAATAAGAATAATTAGATTCAACAGGGTGCAATAACAGATGGTTTTTTCGAGCAATATTTTTCTCTTTGCTTTCTTGCCGATTTTTTTATCGATCTACTATCTATGCCCAAACAAAAAACGCTCTTGGGTGATATTGATTGGCAGCTATATTTTTTATGCCTGGTGGCGGGTTGATTTTCTACTGCTGTTTATTGCCGTCACTCTGTGGAATTATTTTATTGGTCGCGGCATTTCAAATTCCGGGCCTCAATCTGTGCGAGCACGTCGATGGGTGGCTGTGGGTGTCGGCGTCAATCTCTCGGCACTGGCTTATTTTAAATACGCCAACTTCGGTGTAGCTACGGTTAATACTGCGATGACGGAGCTGGGTTTGGATCCCTGGCTCCTCACCGCAGTGATATTGCCTATAGGTATTTCCTTTTATATCTTTCAGGCCATTAGTTACATCATTGATGTCTATAGAGGCGACACCCCGGCCACTGAGAGCCTTGTCGATTTCGCGGCTTTTATTGCGCTGTTCCCGCAGCTGATTGCCGGGCCAGTGCTGCGCTATAAAGACGTGGCTGATCAGTTTTCGCAGCGCATTCATACAGTGGATAAATTTTCTCAGGGCGCTCAGCGCTTTATGCTCGGCTTTATTAAAAAGGTAGTGATTGCAGATACTCTGGCGCCGATAGTTAATCAGGGCTTTGCTTTGCAAGATCCCTCTTTTTTCGATGCTTGGTTGGCCGTGCTGGCCTATACCGCACAGCTGTATTTCGATTTCTCGGGCTATGCGGATATGGCCATTGGTCTGGGCCTAATGATGGGCTTTCGCTTTATGGAGAACTTCACCCATCCCTATATTAGTCAGTCGATTACCGAGTTCTGGCGACGCTGGCATATCAGCCTGTCCAGCTGGCTCAGGGATTACCTCTACATTCCGCTCGGGGGCAATAGGCGCGGTGAAATTATCACCTACCGCAATTTGTTTCTCACCATGTTGTTGGGCGGCTTGTGGCATGGGGCCAATTGGACATTCCTGGTTTGGGGTGCCTGGCATGGGTCGGTTTTGGCACTGGAGAAAGCTCTGGGTGTGGATACCTCAGGAGAGCGTTTCTCGCCACTGCGCTGGTTGCTGTGTTTGCTGTTAGTGATGCTTGGCTGGGTGGTGTTTCGGGCGGAAAATCTAACACAGGCGCTAACTATCTACGCTGCATTAATACCCAGAGCAGCCACTGAAATCTATCAGCTGAGTCCAGTTTATGCAGGTCAGATCACTTCCTTACAACTCTGGGCACTGGCTTTAAGCTGGCTGGTGATTGTGCTGCGTGGGTTTTATCAGCGTCAGCAGGACAGTCAGAGGGCGCAGGGAGATGTGATGCTTAAGCCCACTGCATTGCCTCCCTTCGCTTACACAGCACTCATCATGCCGCTGTTTGTGTTGGCAATCTTTAAGCTATCTGCAGAGAGTTATTCTGCGTTCCTCTACTTTCAGTTTTAAGGAGTTTGCTATGACAGGGATGTTATTTAAAAAGCTGATAGTGCTGTTTTTTTTGGCCACTGTATTTGGGGCAGGGGCCACCACCTGGATCAATTTTAAGCCTGAAACAATAGCAAAGGTTAATACAGAGTCCACTCAGGGGCAGGGCATTAATCGCCATTACCTTTGGTCTGGGGAGCTGGCCCGAAACTTTGAGCAGCGCTATGACAGTGATTTTTCACTGCGACAGATTGGCCTCAATGTCTGGGCGGCCTTTCAATACAGTTTATTTAGGGAAGCCAAAAAGGGTTTGCTGATTGGTGATCATGGGTGGCTGTTCTCCAGTGAAGAATTTATCGCCTACCCCAATGGAGAGCTGGCTCTAGAGAACAATATTGAGTTTATTGCCGAGACTTCACGGCAGTTGGCCAGCAGAGATGTGGCCTTGATGGTGGTGTTGATACCCTCTAAGGCAAGGCTGCTGGAGACCCAGACCGGTCGCCATCAACCGGCGCCGCTGCAGCAAAAGGTCTATCCACAGGTACTTAATAGCCTTCAGGCAGAGCCTATTTTGCTTGTTGATGGTTTGCAGGTTATGAGCAGTCACCCGCAGCCTGAGTCTCTCTATCTGAAAACCGATACCCATTGGACCCCAGAGGCTGCACAGCTAGTCGCATCCAGTGCGGCGACCCTTTTAGAGCAACGTATGCCTGAGTTAGATTTGATGCCTGAGAGATTTATTACCGAGAGTGCTGGCAGCCAATCGATCGACGGAGATTTACTGCGCTTTCTGCCCCTGGCGCCGTTATTTGACAATTTAATGCCGGCAGCAGAGACCATAGATCTGTTCCAAACCTATGCCCCTGGGGATGAATTATTTGCTGAAACGGCTTTTGAGAGGCAGGGCATGCCTAAAGAGCAGGACTTATTTTCCTCCATTGAGCTGCCAGAGGTGGTTTTGCTGGGAACCAGCTTTAGTGCCGATCGGCGCTGGAATTTCGATGGCGCATTAAAACAAGCCTTCGCAGTAGATATACAAAACCTCGCGGAGCAGGGCCAGGGGCCAATAGCGCCTATGGCGAGATTCTTAAGCGATTATTTACCTGGTCATTTACCTGATCATTTACCTAATCAATTACAAGAGTCAGACAATCTGAAGTTAGTGATTTGGGAAATTCCCGAACGCTATCTCTCGGTTGCCTATTCCCAGAGCACTAAATTTTAAGACGAGCCTTC
>CAWLBR010000060.1:0-12103 GCA_963855085.1 Gammaproteobacteria bacterium | reverse complement strand
GGTGATGGCAACTGTGCCGAAGTACAGTGGCAGTTGCTGGGTATCAGCATGCCCGGTTGGGTGCTTGTCAGTTTCGTCGGACTCGCGGTCGTGGGGCTGTTCCAACTGCTGCGCAAATGAAGAAGCTTTTGTGAAGAAGCTCTTGTGAAGAAGCCCTTATGAAAAAGCTCTCGGTTGGCCTGCTTATACTGGTGCTTTTCCAGTGGCTCGGTGAATGGGGCGTTAAACTCCTAGAGCTCAACATTCCCGGCCAGCTGCTGGGCATGATCCTTTTGCTGATCGTTCTAAGTCTCAATAAATCTCTACTGCCTTGGCTGGAAACCACCAGCAGCCAACTGATTCGTTTTATCGCCCTGCTATTTGTGCCGATCACCACCGGGGCCTTTTTTCTCGGCCCTGAAATATTTGAGCAACTGCCACAGATCCTGGCGGTGCTGATTGTTTCAACTCTGTTAGCGCAGTGGTTTATGGGGCTACTCATCAATCGGCTGCGCAGTTCAGATGATTGAGATAACCGAGATTATTCTGCAACAGTGGCAGCTGATAAGCACCACATCCTGGCCGCTGCTGCTGACGCTGGCGGGCTTTGCCATTGCCTGGTGGGTCTATAACCGCTCAGGTAGAGCCTCATTATTGCACCCATTAATGATTGCAACGCCGCTGATTTATTTCACCATGCAAATTATTGATCTGGATTTTGCGGCCTATTATTCAGGCAATGGTATTTTAAACTGGCTGTTGGGCCCGGCCACTGTCGCCCTGGCAGTACCTCTGTCGCAGCAATTGCGTCAGCTCCGAGCGATGTTTAAACCTCTCACGGTTGCACTGTTGCTCGGCGGTCTATTCGCCACATTGAGTGCACTGCTATTAGTCAAACTGTTCGGCTTGAGTGATGTGGTGCTACTTTCCTTAGCAGCCAAATCCGTTACCTCACCTATTGCCCTGAGTATAGTTGAACAAATCGGCGGGCTTACCAGCCTGCTAGCGGCGGCGACCATGGTGACTGGCCTGGCGGGCATTGTTATGGCGAAGACCATTTTCAGCCTTACCCAGTTAGAGGATGAGCGCTGGCAGGGCTTAATTCTAGGTGTTACCGCTCACGCAATTGGCACCGCCAAGGCATTTGAGAGCAGCCCCCGCTGCGGTGCGTTTGCCACACTGGGTATGGGTATTAATGGAATCTTGACGGCGATTATTCTGCCAGCCTCAATTGGTCTTTTTATCAGTTAGTATTTATTGTTCGGACTAAAACAAAGTAAACTGTCAGTCCATTAGGGAGTGATGAGGTTATCAAGGCATGTTAAAAGATCTACAACGATTAAAACAACACTGGGGCGGTGTCAGCGACATCGTCGATCGCTGGCTAGAAGAGCGCCGTGAGCTGCTGGTCAAGTACTGTGACCTGATTGAGATCCATGACTTCGATAGTGCCAATCGAGCTCATGGTGACAAGCTGCAGAGCTTCTGCGAAGTGATGGTGGACTATGTGTCAGTGGGTCACTTTGAAGTCTATGAGCAGCTGGCTAAGGAAGCCAAAGCGTTCAGCGACAGTGAAGGCCTCAAGACTGGCGCCGATCTTGTAGAAAAGATTCAGCCTTCTACTGAAGCAGTTTTGGACTTTAATGATAAATATCTTGAAACAGATGATCTGGATAGTTTGGCCACAGATCTATCGATTATTGGAGAGGCCCTTGAACAGCGCTTCGAATCTGAAGACAAAATGATTGAAGTGCTACACAACGGGCACCTTGAGCAACTGCAAAAGGCCAGCTCAGCGCCGGCATAAAATTCTGTAGAGCTAAAAATTAATACAAGACAATAAAAAGCCCCGATAAATCGGGGCTTTTTTGTTTCTGCTGCGGCTACATACTATTTCAAGCTAGTTCTAGCCATCAATATTAGCGTTGAGCAGTTCCACTTCAAAAATCAGTACTGAGTTTGGACCTATGGGGCCAGCGCCACCGGGACCATAAGCCAGCTCGGCAGGAATATAAAGTTCCCACTTAGAGCCTTCAGGCATCAGCTGCAGTGCTTCAGTCCAACCGGGAATAACCTGAGTGACACCAAACTGTGCCGGTACGCCACGCTTAACCGAGCTGTCGAATTCAGTGCCATCTAACAGACGGCCTGCATAGTGAACTTCAACCGTGCTGTTGGCAGTAGGAGTAGTACCTGTGCCGGCAGTGAGAATCTTGTACTGCAGGCCGCTATCGGTTGTGATCACATCTTCTTTGACGCCATTGGCCGCTAGAAAATCAGTTCCCTCTTTGACATTGCCTTCAGACTGCATGGCTGTGGCTTGCTGCTCTGCCTTTTGCATCTCATCGCGCTTGGCTGTCATCTCAGTTTCAAAGCGCTGAATCGTCTCGGCGATCTGCTCTTCGGTTAACACAGGCGGCTTCTCATCGAGACCGTCGATGAAGCCTTGGTTAAAGGCTTCAGCATCAACCTCTAAGCCAATACCACGAATATTTTTGCCATTGTCCAGACCCATCAAATAGCTGATGCGCTGACTGTGGCTGTCTAAACTGGCAGCAGATGCTACCTCGGTAGATGTGTCTGAAGTCTGAGAATCACAGGCTGCGATAACAAACAGCAGTGCGATGGGTAAAAGCTTTTTCATATTAATGTCCTTTCCTTCACTTTTATTAACAATGGATTATGTCTGAATAATACGATTAAAATAATTCTGTGGCTCAAGTTTAGTGTATTTCCAAGTCTGCATCGACTTGGTAGGACTAGTCTATTTTTTGGTACAACAGATCCCATACCCCATGACCGAGGCGCTCGCCGCGCTTCTCAAATTTGGTCAGCGGCCGGTAGTCCGGGCGCGGAGAATACTGCAGTTCACCAACTGTGTTTTTAAAGCCTGGTGCCACCTCTAAAACCTCGAGCATCTGCTCGGCATAGTGCTGCCAATCTGTAGCCATATGCAGCACTCCACCCACCTCAAGCTTGTCGCGAATCAACTGAACAAACTGCGGCTGCACAATACGGCGCTTATTGTGCTTTTTCTTGTGCCAGGGATCCGGAAAGTAGAGCTGCAAACGACGCAGGCTGGCAGCGGGAATACATTCATTGAGCACATCAGTGGCGTCGGCCAGATAGACACGCAGGTTTTTAATCTGCTGTTCTTCAGCACTGGCAATCAATCGGCCCACGCCTGGCGGATGCACCTCAATACCAATAAAATCTTGTTCCGGTGCGGCACTGGCCATCTGCAATAGAGAGTCGCCCATACCAAAACCAATTTCGATAATCAGCGGCGCCTTGCGGCCAAAAATATTCTCGGCATCAATCGGGCCATCATCAAGTTTTAAGCCATAAAAAGACCAGCCACTGCTAAACGCATTGCGCTGCCCTTCGGTCATGCGACCAGCGCGAAGCACATAGCTGCGGATGGCTTTCTTGCGGTACTCAGGTCTGAAGTCAGAGCTGCGGGTTGCTGAACCACTTTCTTCTTGAGTGCCGTCTTGAGTGCCGTCTTGAGAGACTGCTTTGGAGCCGATACTAGTATCGTCTTGAATATCGTCGCTATTAATGTCCATTAATCCTCGGCGCTTTTTGCAGTAAAGAGTAATAACCAACCGGCAATAAAGGCGCTGCCACCCACTGGTGTGATAATCCCGAGGATACTAATCCCAGAGATGGCGATCAGATACAGGGAGCCAGAAAACAGCACAATGCCCAGCATAAAGCTGCGTGCCGCCCAGTGCAGCGAGCGCTCATTGAGCGGCAGACACAGGGTGGCGAGCAATGCCAGGGTATGGATAAAATGGTAGAGCACTCCGGTTTGATAGGTGTCCAACATTTGCGCGGTTAAAGAGCCCTTCAAGCTGTGTGCCGCAAAGGCACCCAATATCACAGCCAGCGCGCCGCTGAGAGCAGTCAGTCGAATCCAGAGGAGTTTATCCATAGCAATAAAAAAGCCGCTCTAAGCGGCTTTTGGTCTCTTATAAGGTGAAGTTAGGCTTCCATCAATCCGCGAACTTTCTTCATCGCGTTTTTCTCAAGCTGGCGGATACGCTCAGCAGAGACACCGTATTCGGCGGCCAGTTCGTGAAGGGTTGCCTTGGCATCATTCAACCAGCGGCGCTGCAGAATGTCGCGACTGCGATCGTCGAGATCTTTCACCGCAGCGACTAGACGAGTATTGTTGTCCACTTCCCAATCAT
Source organism: Gammaproteobacteria bacterium (assembly GCA_963855085.1). Classification (GTDB taxonomy): domain Bacteria; phylum Pseudomonadota; class Gammaproteobacteria; order Pseudomonadales; family Porticoccaceae; genus HTCC2207. The sequence goes on along the minus strand of CAWLBR010000060.1, from coordinate 7,928 downwards.
CGTTTTCAGCTAGCTGCGCCGGGTCCATGCTCTTATCTTCAAGAAAGTAGACCGGAGCTTGGAAGCTGCTGCTGTCGTCATCTTCACCTGCTGGAGCATCAAAGGCGGGATCCCGAGAGGTAAGACGCATTTCCATTTCCATGACGTCTTTAACCTGAACACCCAAGTCATCCGCTACTGCCTTGGCTTCATCGGCAGATAACCACTGCAGTTGCTTTTTGGCGCTGCGCAGATTGAAAAACAACTTTCGCTGAGCCTTGGTAGTGGCAATTTTAACGATGCGCCAGTTGCGCAGAATAAATTCGTGAATCTCGGCTTTGATCCAGTGCACAGCAAAAGACACCAGACGCACACCTTTTTCAGGGTTAAAACGTCGCACCGCTTTCATCAGGCCGACATTGCCCTCTTGAATCAGATCGGCCAATGGCAGGCCATAGCCGTTGTAAGAGCGCGCTATATGAACAACAAAGCGCAGATGGGCCATTACCATGCGACGAGCTGCGTCGAGATCTTCTTGGTAATACAGTGACTCACCCAGTGCACGCTCTTCATCGATGGTCAGAATAGGCACGGTCGAAGTCCCCTGAATGTAGGCATTCAGGTTGCCGCCGGGGGCCATCCACTCCATGGTTTGAAGGGCTTTACTCATAACAGACTCTTTTTGATCGTGGGTCGAATATTCTAGCACTTTTTAATTGCTCGTTTCTAGCCTTAAACAGTAACCATTACTGAGTAGTCTAGACCCTATTTAGAGGTTTTTCAGCGCGGTTGGATATTGCGTAAATGTTGCCCTACCGCGAGCCAGGCGCCAATCAGGCCAATGCTGCCGCCAATCAGCAGCAGGGCGACAAAACCACTGAAGCCAAGGCCTGTAATACTGAACTGACTCTGATACAACAGGGCTAGTTTATTTACGGGCCCGGCCAGCCAAACGCCCAATCCGGTCAAAAGAATCGCGGCAACCAGAGCACCGAACATGCCAAACAACAATCCGCTATACAAAAATGGCCTGCGCACATAGGCATCGGTGCCGCCAACCATCTTGACCACGGTGATCTCATCACGGCGACTCTGAATCGCCAGGCGAATGGTATTGCCCACAACCAGGATCACACCGAGCCCCAGGGCGGCGCCCAGAGCTAACACCAACTTTCGACCCATATCTAAGAGCGCATCGAGGCGCTGCAACCATTCCAGATCCAGCTGTACATCATCCACTAACTTCAAATCGCGGATCTCAGTCACTAGGCGGGCGGCATCGCCGATCAACAGCGGCTGTACCAAAAAGGAATCCGGCAGTGGGTTTTCATCCAGATACTGCAGCGCCGAACCGAAACCCGATAGGGTCTCGAATTCATCCCGAGCAGCCTGTGCCGAAATATAGGTCACAGAGGCAACCCCTGAGAGGCCCTCGAGTTTTTTAGTCAGGCTTTCTAGGGCAGAGTCTCGCGCACCTTTTTTAACAAACACACTGATTTGCGCCGAGGCATCAACCCCTCCGCTGAGCTGACGAATGTTTTCCACACTTAAATAGAGTGCCGCAGGCAATGTCAGGGCAATGGCGATCACCAGAATGGTCAATAGAGACTGAAGGGGCTCGCGAAGTATTTTTAATGTGCTGCTTTTCAAGGTTGCCTGGTGGTGGTGCCTATAGCTGCGCCACTTGTCGACACGACTCAGCACCTGACCGCGAGCACCGCGCTGGGCACCATCCCGAGCCTTGCTGTTAGTAGCCGCCATAGCTGACTCCGTCCTGCTCCATCTGGCCCTGATTGAGTCGCATAATGCGCATATCCATACGATTGATCAGATTGATATCGTGACTGGCCACCAACACAGTGACGCCAACATCCTGAAAACGCTTAAATAGCGCCATAATTTCAGCCGACAGCTGTGGATCCAAGTTACCCGTGGGCTCATCAGCGAGAAGAATTTTGGGTTTATGGACTACGGCTCGGGCTATACCCACCCGCTGCTGTTCACCCCCAGATAGGGCAATCGGATTATGCTTTTCTCTGTCGAGGAGCCCGACTGTGTCCAGTGCCGCACGAACTCGACGGCCTATATCAGCCTGCGAATAGCCCGCCACTTGCAGTGGTAGAGCAACATTTTCAAACACCGAACGATCAAACAGCAGTTGGTGGTTCTGGAACACAACACCGACTTGGCGACGATAAAAGGGAACCTTGGAGTGGGGCAAACGGTTTATATTTTTGCCACCAATCAGCAAATTACCCGAAGTCGGCCGCTCGATCAGCATCAATAGTTTTAACAATGTGCTTTTGCCGGCACCGGAGTGGCCTGTAAGAAAGGCCATCTCACCGGCATCCATCTCGAAACTCACACCCCGTAGGGCTTCGTAACCACTCTCGTAGCGCTTGCAGAGATTATCAAAACAGATCATCGACATATTATTACACCGGGCCCAATAGCGCGGAGACAAACTCTTCCGCGACAAAGGGCTGCAGATCATCCACCCCTTCACCTACACCTATATAGCGAATCGGCACAGAAAATTTCTCCGCCAGGGCAAAGATAACGCCGCCTTTAGCGGTGCCATCAAGCTTGGTTAAGGCAATGCCCGTGACTCCAGCGGTAGCCTGAAACTCCTTCATTTGGGCCACGGCGTTCTGACCGGTTCCAGCATCCAAGACCAGCAACACTTCATGAGGCGCAGCGGCATCGAGCTTGGCGGCCACTCGGCGAACCTTTTTCAGCTCTTCCATTAAATTGCTTTTATTGTGCAAGCGTCCGGCAGTGTCGGCGATAATCACATCGATATTTTTGGCTCGGGCAGACTCAATGGCATCAAACACCACCGAGGCACTGTCGGCACCCATATGTTGAGCAACCACCGGAATCTGATTGCGCTCGCCCCAAACTTGCAGCTGTTCCACGGCGGCGGCTCTAAAAGTATCACCTGCGGCTAACATCACCGACCGGCCCTGCTGCTGCAGCTGTCGCGCCATCTTGCCGATGGTCGTGGTCTTGCCGACACCGTTGACGCCGACCACCAACATCACAAAGGGGCCCTCGGCATTATCAGTATTTAGGGGCTGTTCACAGGGGGCAAGTCGAGCAATTAAAATATCACGAAGGGCGGCCTGCAGCGCAGCGCCATCTTTAAGCATGGCGCGATTCGAACGTTCAGTGAGCTGAGCAATAATTTGAGAAGTGGCTTCGACACCCACATCGGCCATCAGTAGCAGTGTTTCCAGCTCTTCGAACAGATCATCATCTATAACCTTGGCACCGAGAAACAGATCGCCAAGGCCGCGACTGGTACGCGACAGCGCACGCTGCATCTTGCCAAGCAGGCCATTCGACTGAGGGGCGGCGGACTCATCTCCCGACAGAGCGAGAGGAGAGACGTCAGGGACAAGAGGAGTTTCGGCTTTGTCACGCTTAAAGCGATCGAGAAAGCTGCGCTTCTTCTTTTCTGGCTCTGGAGTATTAGTTGAATTAGCGTCCATGTAGGTTCATTTCTAACTGTGGTTATATTCTGGTGTATCCTACCATCTCAATTGATTTAGGGTGATTAAATGTCACCAAAAGGAGTGGCTTTTGACTGTCAGACAACGGGTTCGCATTATCGCCGGCAAATGGCGCAGCCGCGTGCTGACATTTCCCAGTGTGGATGGCCTGCGCCCCACTGGTGATCGTATTCGCGAAACATTGTTTAACTGGCTGGCGCCCAATATAGCCGGGGCCAACTGCCTGGATCTGTTTAGCGGCTCTGGCGCACTCTGTTTCGAAGCCCTGTCTCGCGGCGCCGGAGACTGCCTGGCCCTTGAAAAAAGCCCCAAAGCTCTGGCAGCTCTCAACGAAAACAAGACTCTCTTTGATGCCGAGGAACTGACACTGCAGCGGGCAGATACTGTCGCCTACCTGAGTAATCGTCCAGACAAGCCCTTCGACATTGTCTTTGTCGACCCACCCTTTGACCTTAATGTTCTTACAGAAGTCTGCGCCATGCTGGAAGATAATCAGTGGCTGACAGCGGACAGTCTGATCTACTGCGAGTTCTCGGCGCGCCACAATAGTTTCGCGCCGCCACCCAATTGGCGCATCGAAAGAAGCAAAGCTGCTGGCGGGGTAAATTATCTGCTTTACTCTCGCATTTGAGCCGGCGGCTATATTTAAGTAATATGCGCGCTCATCAACACGGCGGAACCAGTGCATGACGACAATAGTCTACCCCGGCACCTTTGATCCAATTACCAATGGCCACATCGATTTAGTCGAAAGAGCCTCGCGAATGTTCGACAAAATTATTGTCGGTATCGCCACCAGCCAGCGTAAAGGGCCACTGTTTAGCGTCGACGAACGCATTCAGCTAGCCACAGACGCACTGGCCCACGTGCCTAATATTGAAATTCTCGGATTTGATTATCTACTGGTCAATTTTGTCCAGGACTGCAAGGCGGACGCGATTATGCGTGGACTGCGCGCGGTGTCGGATTTTGAATATGAATTCCAGCTGGCCAATATGAACCGCGCTCTGTCACCCAATATAGAAAGTGTATTTTTGACACCGGCGGAGCATCTGTCTTATATCTCCTCCTCGCTGGTGCGCGAAATCTCCTCTCTCGATGGCGATGTATCCAAGTTTGTCCCCGCCAATGTAGTTGATGCTCTGGTTCAAAAGCACAAAAAGCCCTAAGCCGACAAACTAGAAGGCCCTAAGCCACAGATTGGTCAGCGCTGACAGACTGGGCAAAACACCGAACTGCGCTGACCCAAACGAATCTCTTTTAAGGGTTTGGCGCAGGTAACACAGGGCTGGCCACCGCGACCATAGACCATCAGTGTCTGCTGAAAATATCCCGGCTCGCCATTACCGTTAACAAAATCTCGCAATGTAGTACCGCCCTGAGTAATCGCACTGGCTAAGACCTCCTTAATATGGACCGCCAGCTCCTCATACCGCTTCAATGAAACTCGCCCCGCAGCTCGATCAGGTCGAATACCACCGCGAAACAATGCCTCAGAAGCATAGATATTCCCCACTCCAACCACAGTGCGATTGTCCATTATGAATGGCTTAATCGCCATTTTACGCTTGCGGGACATCTCAAACAGGCGCTTGCCAGTGAACTCATCGGTGAGCGGTTCGGGACCCAGATGATCTAATTGCGGGTAGCCACTGTCTGACCAGAGCCAGGCACCAAAGCGGCGGGGGTCGTGATAGCGCAGACAGGCGCCATTAGTCATCAGCATTTCTATATGGTCGTGCTTGCGCCGTGGCTCCGCTCTATCCACCAGACGCAAACTGCCGCTCATGCCCAGATGGATCATCATAGTGCCGCGCTCGAGCTCTACTAGCAGGTACTTGGCTCGGCGAGTGATTGCCACAACCCGTTGCCCCTGAGTCAGCTCAGAGATGCCCTGGGTCACGGGCCAACGCAATGAACCGTTGTGAACCCTTAACTTATCGATAATTTGGTCTACAATGTGCGGAGCTAGCCCACGAAGGGTAGTCTCTACTTCGGGTAATTCAGGCATTTTCCGCTCAATTATTGATGATTAAAGTAATGATGTTTTCCTTAACTGCCTTATTTCTGGCAAACTTAAGGGGCTTGGACGGGGTAGGTTAAACGGCTTTGACTCGCAGGGGTAGTGGCGCTAGCAATTCTGTCAGAAATCAGTAGAATGCGCGTCTCCATTAATATCAGAAATCTTTGAAGGTTCACATTAAATGGCATTAGGAAGAAGACGTAAGGAAGAGGATGAGTCAGCAATCGATATGACGCCGATGCTCGACGTTGTATTTATCATGCTTATCTTTTTTATTGTGACGGCCTCATTCGTCAATGAGTCTGGGCTTGATGTAAATCGCCCACCGACCTCTGACGAGCCGCCACCAGAGACTGAAAACACTAATATTGTGTTTCGGGTTTCCGAGAGCAATGAACTCACTTTTGAGGGACGCCGCATCGATGTGCGCGCAGTTCGAGCGAACGTAGAGCGCATGCACGCGGAGAAACCAGAAGCCAAGGTGATTGTAAGTGCCCACCCAAAGTCTAAGACTGAGATGTTTGTACTGATCTCTGACCAGGCTCGCGAGGCCGGCGTCTACGACGTGTCATTGTCCACCGACGAATAGCAATACAATCACAGACATCGAAAACCCTACAGGAAACTGTGGGGTTTTTTTGTATCCATAGCTTTTAATCTATAGCTTTTAAAATAGGTATCAATCGATCAGCAGCCACTGCCATTTTATAATAGGTTATGAGTGTGCCAAGATCACAGACACAACAGCCCATAACAACCTGAGAGCAAGCCCATGGAGCAGACAGATCTAAGCCGTGCCCAACAGCAGATAAAAAGTCTCGCCCAGGTACTGCCCGAGTTTGGCCCTGAGGCGCTAGCCGATCCCCAGTCAAACCCGACCCTAAAAAACTACCTCGACTTCTATCAGCTACCAGAGCCCCATAACAAACTGCAATTACTCGCCGGCAAGCTTATACATGGCGGGCAACAAACTCACCTTATGCTGTGGCAACCATCCCAATCAAAAGGCACTGCAGTGATAGTCCATGGCTATCTGGATCACACTGGACTCTATGGCCATCTGATCCGCCAACTCCTAGAGCGTCAGCTGACGGTTGTCTGCTTTGATTTAATTGGCCACGGCCTCTCTAGTGGCGAGCCCGCATCTATAGACAGCTTCGATCAGTATGTTGAGCAACTCAATCAGGTACTTAAAGCCTGCTCCGATCTCTGCCCCGGCCCGCTGCATGGCATTGGCCAAAGCACCGGTGGTGGGATTCTACTCAAGCAGCTTTTAGACCAGGGCAACAAAGGTGACTACCCTTTTGCCAGTCTCAATTTACTGGCACCACTGGTACAGCCAAGACTGTGGAATATTGATCGCTGGCTGTTTAAATTGACCCGACCCTTTAGGCCGACCATGAACAGGGTGTTTCGAAAAAACTCTCAGGATGCAGAGTTCCTGCACTTTGTTAGCCATAGAGACCCTTTCCAGGCGCACCGCTTACCGGCGGCTTGGGTTGGTGCCATGGCTGAGTGGGTTGTGGAGATTGATCATTGTCCAGAAAACGACTTTGCGATCAATGTGATTCAGGGGGACAAAGACAGCACTCTAGACTGGAAGTACAACGTGAAATTGTTACGCCGCAAGTTCCCCAATATCAGCCTGCAGATGATTCGAGGTGCCGGTCACCATATGGTCAATGAGGCACCGGCACTGCGGAAGGAAATTTTTGCCGCGCTAAAATTTTAGCCGGGGCTCTTTCAAACTGCGGGCAGCTCTCAATAAGCCGCAGGCGCTTTATAACGCTGTAGGCACTTCTCTAGTATTGCCATTATCATCAATGGCAACAAAGACAAATTCGCCCTCGGTGACTTTGCACTGCTCCCCTTCACTGTCATTATCGATCCAGGCTTCAATCAGAATGCGAATCGAGCTGGTGCCCACGGAGAGTGTCTGGGCATAACAGCCGACCACCGCACCCACAGGCACTGGGTTTAGAAATGACATACTACTAATAGCGACAGTGGCGACCCGCCCCTTGCCAATTCGGCCGGCCAGTATGGCGCCAGCTAAATCCATTTGGCTGAGCAGCCAACCGCCAAAAATATCACCGTTGGCATTGGTTTCCCGAGGCATGGCGATGGTCTGAGAGATTAACTTTCCCAATGGTGCTGGCGACTGCGTTTCCATAGATCTTTCGTCCTTTGTCTTTCTGATTAGTTATAAATCAACCCTGGTAACCAAGTAGCCAGTGCCGGCCACAGGGATAACATCAGCATTAAGAGTAGTTGAATACCAATGAAAGGGATCACACCGCGATACATATCTTTGGTCTCTACAGACGCTGGCGCAACGCCGCGCAGATAAAACAGGGCAAAGCCAAAGGGCGGGGTTAAAAAAGAGGTCTGCAAGTTGATGGCAATCATAA
>CAWLBR010000059.1:0-12309 GCA_963855085.1 Gammaproteobacteria bacterium | reverse complement strand
CCGCGTATCTTGGACCAAACTACCTAACCAATGCGAGCAACCTGAGTCAGGTGGTCTGATAGGCGAGGTGATTGGGTCCTTTTATCTACCCACTTTGCCCCAAATTGGATTTGTGCTGTTGCTGCCACAGACTTAACTGTTTTGCTACAATGCGCGGCGTATCCAGAAGGTTTATCCAAGGTCTTCCACTTATGTCTGATCAATATGTTTCTTGCGCACTGTATAAATTTGTCACCTTGCCAAATTATGTTGCTCTGCGCGCGCCGCTGCTTAAAGCCATGACCGATAATCAGGTGTTTGGTACATTGTTACTCGCCAACGAGGGAATCAATGGCACCATATCCGGTACTCGTGAGTCGGTTGATGCGCTGCTCGACTGGTTGCAACAGCAGTCGGGCTTGGAAAATATCGATTGCAAAGAGTCCTATCACAGCGAAATTCCCTTTTACCGCACCAAGGTAAAACTGAAAAAAGAAATTGTCACCATGGGTGTCGAAGGCATAGATCCTAAGCACTCAGCCGGAACTTATGTGAAGCCCGCCGACTGGAATGCCCTGATCGCCGATCCCGATGTGTTGGTGGTAGATACCCGCAATGACTATGAGGTTGAGATTGGCACATTTGCCAATGCGGTCAATCCCAAGACCAAAACCTTTCGCGAATTTCCCGCCTGGGCTGAGCAAAATATAGATCCCAGCAAACATAAAAAAATCGCCATGTTTTGCACCGGCGGTATCCGCTGTGAAAAATCCACTGCCTATATGAAAGAGCAGGGCTTTGATGAGGTCTATCATCTGCAGGGCGGTATTCTGAAATATCTTGAAGAAGTGCCCAAAGAGCAGACTCTATGGGACGGCGAGTGCTTTGTCTTTGATAATCGCGTTGCCGTGGATCACGACCTTAAGCGCGGTTCCTACGACCAGTGCCACGCCTGTCGTATGCCGATCACCGAACAGGAGATGAATCATATACATTATCAGGAGGGGCTCTCCTGTCACCACTGTTTTGGCAGCGTTGACGAAGAGCAGCAACAGCGCTTTGCCGAGCGTCAGAAGCAGGTCAAGCTGGCCAAAGCTCGCGGTGAAGAGCATATAGGTAATGCCGCTCTGGAAGCGACTGAGCGTCGCAGAGCAGAGAAGAGCGCGGAAAAGAAAGCCTCGAGAGCGCGCCAGTCATAAATCCCGCAATAGAATTTAGCGGGGAGGGCTAAGCCAGCGCAGTTTGAAATTGGCCTCGGGGGACTGCCCCAGTTTATCCACTAGCCAGGGCAGCAATTCAGTCATCTGCTGTTCCAGCATCCAGGGTGGATTGACCACGATCATTCCCGATCCGGTCATTCCAAAACGGTTGTTTGCCGGCAGTACGTTGAGTTCTATCTGTAATGTTCCGGGCAGACCTGCATTGGATAATTTGCGCTGTAAAAAGTCCACATCGTCACTGTGAACCACCGGATACCAGATGGCAAAGGTGCCAGTTGCCCAGCGCTTTATACCATCCACGACTGCCTTCACCACATCCGCATATTCATGATCTAGCTCATAGGGTGGATCGATTAAAACCATGCCTCGGCGCTCTAATGGTGGCAGTGCGCCTTTTAACTGGGCAAAGCCATCCACCTTATGCGCCTGAACACGTCGGTCTTTGGCAAACAGCTCTTGCAGTAGCACAAAATCCGCTGGGTGCAGTTCGCTCAGTAGCAGGCGGTCTTGGGGGCGGCAGAGTTCTTTGGCCAGCAGGGGGCTGCCCGGATAGTGGCGTAGTTCGCCATCTGCATTGAGCGCTTTTAAAACATCCAAATAGGCTTGCATAGCGGTGGGAACATCGTCTTCCCAGAGTCGTTTGATACCCTCCAGATACTCCCCAGTTTTATCCATCTCTTTCGACTGCAGGTCATAGCAACCGGCACCGGCATGGGTGTCAATATAGGCGAATGCTTTGTCTTTGACTTTAAGGGACTGCAGTATCAGCGACTGGACCGAGTGTTTTAAAACATCAGCATGGTTGCCGGAATGAAAGCTGTGACGATAGGAGAGCATAGGGATTCAATGTTCTGGCTTGGGACGCGCAGTGTAAATCACCTGTGATAAAAAGATAGACAGTGTGCAGAAATGCAAAAGGCGCGCGGCTCAATAATAACTGCGCGCCCAGTGGTATTCTCTCAATTGCGTCGGTCTCTACTGAGCCAGTTGCTGAGCAAGCTGCGATGAGCTGTCCTTAAATGATGCAATCTGAGCCGCTTGAACATTCATCTGCTGATGCATGGCCAACAGTTCCGCTTTGAACAGTGCATTTTGTTCGAGCAGAAGATTTAGGGCCGTTTGCTGTGTTTGCGTTTCAGCATGGCCGCGCTGTAATTCCGCTAATAGCAGTGGCGTTAGCAAATGGTAAAACACTGCAAGGGGCTTGCCTTCTTCGTCAAATTGCACCAGCTCAGGCAGTACTTTGGCGACCTCTTCTGCAATCAGACCGAACTGCATTGGGAAGCCACCTTTTTCGTCGGCCCGTTTGTAGCTGAAGGTCACCGGGCGCAGGTTCAAAATTTTCTCGCTAATGGTCTCCAGAGATTTGATGTTTTTCTTAAAGCGCTGTGACGAAGGCAGGGTGCCCAGTTGACCACTAGAGTTGATGTAGACCGCAGCGCCACCACTAGCCGTAACCCCAGAGATACCAGCAATATAGGCTCCCAGATGCTTGCCCTGGGTGCCCATGCGAATAATATAGGACTCGGTGTTAGCACCGGCCGAGGCGACATAGATATTGTGGCTGCCCGAGGTCAGGCCATAGCCGGACTGATAGCCGATCGCGGTATTGTAATCTCCAGTAACCAGATTCATTGACGCCTGATGTCCGATGGCGGCATTGCCACTACCAGTGGTTGTGTTCAGAGCGTAATAGCCACCGGCGACATTGTCATTGCCGGAAACATTGTTATACAACGTCGACTCACCCCAAGCAGTGTTGTGGTTGCCCGATAGATTACCAAACAGAGAGTCTTCGCCGATGCCAGTATTGTGGGCGCCGAGCGTGTTGCTGGTGAGCACCGATTCGCCAATTGCCGTGTTTTGCCAGCCGGTGATATTGGCTGAAAGAGTTTGATAGCCAAAGGCTGTATTGGAGGTGCCGCCCTTGTCATAGGTCGCAGTGGGTCCGGTATTATTGGCCAAGGCGCGATAACCTACGGCTGTATTGTAGTAACCAGTGACATTGCCATACATGGCTTCAACACCGGTCGCGGTATTGAAATACCCCGTGGTATTTGAGAACAGGGCCTGTACACCGCTAGCCGTATTGTCATGGCCAGTTGTATTTGTGTAGAGGGTCTGAGTGCCTATAGCCGTGTTGTCACTAGAGGTTTTACTGTTGCCCAGCGCTAAAAACCCCACCGCAGTGTTGTTGTTGCCGGTGGTGTTGTTGAGTAGCGCCTCGGGGCCCATTCCTGTATTCCGTGAACCGGTAGTGTTGTACTGCATGGCCAAGTTGCCATGGGCGCTATTCCAACTGCCGGTAGTGGTGTGCTGCATGGCCTTAAATCCGGTGGCTGTGTTCGACTGACCAGTGGTTTTGTCCAGCAGAGTTTCACAGCCTGTGCCTGTGTTATAGGGCGCCCCGGAGTCGGTCGCTATGCACGTCGCCTGAGCGGTGATGGGAAAAAATAGCACTAGGCACAGCGTCAGAAAAACTTTTTCTATGATTTTTAAGTTGCGATAAATGAATGAGATAGTTAGCTTATGGTATGGCCTAGAGATTGTGGTGGGGGCCTGCATGACAAATTCCTTTTTAATTGTTTTTGTGTGTCTACAAGCTAATACGCGGCGGAGAACAGGTTCTTCAGTTTTCTCAGGCTCTTTTTACTCTTTTAGATTATTGACAATGCGCTTAAAAGATCAGTAACAACGTATAACCATCAATATCCGTTGGTAATTTACAATAACTATAAAAATCAGGATTAAACCATGCCAGGAATCATCAATGACTTAACCGTCGCTGGAACACTTTTTTTCCGCGCAAGCGCGAGAAAGCTGTTATCAAAAAATGATCCCGAACCGGATCTAGATAAATATTCTTCAGCCATGCAGAATCTGTTAGATCAAGCTCCCGATGGTTTGATTAAAGACTATGAATGGTTGGATCTCCCTGGAAACCGTCCACCTTGGGTGGCCTCTGGCATTAGCCTGCAAGCTGGAGATGAGGTTAGCTGTTTTATGGCTGGGCGGGTGTTTGCCAGCAAGCCCTTGGATATTTGGCTGAGTCTCGCGCTGCAAATCTGGTACAAAGTTGGCGATGGCGACATCTTTAGGGGAACTCATAGTAGTCATTCTTTTACCGCTAAAGAAAATGGCCCGCTGCAGTTTGGCAACTACTTCCCCAACGACTGGGAGAACTTACAGGGTGAGCGCCAGCAGGACGACAAAATCTATAAAACCTCTAGTGGCATGTCGCGTATTTTAATCATTCGTTGGCATAAACCGGCCGTTGAGTGCCTGAGAGAAATGCTTAACCACGGCGATTTCGAAGGCAAGTTAAAGTCTGAAGTTGACCGCATCGACGTTGGCGACACCACACCTAAAGGCTGGTCCTATCTGTGGAATATCGGTAAGAGCAATATTTTTCGCAAACAGCCGTCGGAGACTGCTGACAACTGTATCCACTGCCAAACTGAGGGTGATACCGGAATTCTACAGAAAGATGTGGATATGGTTTTAGATGCGAATACCGAAATAAGCTGGAAATGGTGTGTCGATCAACTGCCTTCCACCTTGCGTGAAGATACAGTGCCGAGCCATGACTACCTGAGTATCGCCATCGAATTTGATAATGGCCGAGATATTACTTACTACTGGAGCAGCACATTGCCGGTGGGCACAGGTTATGACTGCCCGCTGCCGAACTGGAAGGGCAAGGAATATCATGTGGTTATTCGCAGTGGAAAAGAGGGGCTCGGCGAATGGAAGGATGAGCGACGAAATCTTTTTGATGATTACAAACAGTATATGGGCGAGCCACCGGCGCGCATTGTACGAGTGTGGCTAATTGCTAATAGTGCCTTTCAGCGCAATAAAGGCGATTGTAAATATGCGGATATTGTTTTGCATAACGAGCGGCCGCTGAAGGTCCTTTGAGGAGGGCGTTAAAGCCTAGAGGCCCTTTATCTTCAGCATCACAATCCCAGCTGTGATCTCGAACGCATCTGAGAGATCTCAGTATTTGGCAAAGAGATCCCTCGTTGCTCTGCTCTGAGGGATGACACAGATTTACTGAAGCTGTCCGTCAAAGTAGGTCAGTTTCATTTTGTATCGCTCTCTTTTTTCACCAATGCCACCCCATCAAATTCAACCCCATTCCAGCCAAACTTCATAAAGGCTCGAATATTGCCATGGTTGTCGGAGTCTGGCTGCGCAAGCACTTCCTCACGGTAGAAGGCTCCAAAACAGGCTAAAGTTTCATTTTGAGATAGTCCCTGAAGCTGGGCAAAGGCAAAAATCTTGCAAGAGCCCTCATTTGTTCCGGCTTCATTATAAATACCTGGACCATTGCGAAAGCTCGCGGGGCTGTATTCGTAATGCTGCTCTATAAGCTCCATCAGCTGTTTAAATTCAATGGTGCTTGGGGCGCTTGTTAGCTGTTCTAAAAAGTGTTCAATAGTCATTGGTTGCTCTTGCTTAATTTTCGGCTGGGGACTCTCGGCATAGTAACACTGAGTTTATAACGGCCGGTAAATAATAGGGTATTGCCCGGCACTGCCGTCGGCTTGTGTGAGACATAGCAGTGCTCAGATGCAATCCGCAAGGCGGCGCATTATTTTCAGGTTTTATGTAGCATAGGATTTCGCTGATAGATTGAGGCCGAGCTGGGATGTTCTCTGAGTTATGTGGCATGAGGGCGGCCAACGAAGAGTGGTTAAAGTTAAATCCCTCCGTCCCCTTTACCGATTTAAGCTTGCTACATTGCAAACAACCGCTATGATACGAGCCCTATTAAAGGGTTTAAATTTAACGGGCTTTATAATTTCCAATGAAACGGTTCCACACACTATATAGTATCGTACTAGCCCTAATCATCGGGTTAGGCTCGGTGACGGCTGTTGCCCACAGCCATGCCGATCATCAGGATACCAGCTGCTCAGTCTCTGTATTACAGAAATCCGCAGCAGCGGTGGCGAGTCAAAGTAGTAGGATTTTTGTCACCAGCGCCACAACCCCCTATACCATCCGCATTAGCAAGGCTAAAAGCAGCCGTATCAGAAGTTGCCAGCTAGCCCGAGCACCCCCACACAACCTCTAAACTAAATATTTTGTATTCCCTTATTGGGACGAATTCGTGCCGGTCATTCGGCGCGCATGTTATTTTTTAGAGGAACAGGTTATGAAAAAGCTAATTACTGTTAGGTTGCCCCTGGCAGCTTGTCTTATAGGTTTGTCCTGCAGTGCTTTCACGCAGGAAATGCAAGAAGTTATTATTACATCATCGTTGATTGATGCCTCTTCAGACGAAATCTCAAACCCGCTGCATGTTATCAGTGGTGAATCTATTGCTACCGATGCCAGCCAAAGCATTGGTGCCAGCATTGATGGGTTGGTGGGCGTATCCTCCAGTGATTATGGTGCTGCTGTTGGCCAACCCATTATTAGAGGTATGTCCGGTAGCCGGGTGAAGATACTCAATAACGGCAGAGTGGTCAGAGATGTTTCAGGTCTGGGACCGGATCATGGCAATGATGTTGATCTAAACAATATCCAGCAAATCGAAGTCATCAGAGGGCCATCCTCTTTGCTTTATTCCGGCGGAACGATCGGCGGAATCATTAATGTCGTTGATAACACTATTGCTAGAAAAGACTTTGAAGAGTCAATGTTTAAGCTAGGTTTGGAGACTCAGTCGGTCAATGATGGAGATTCCCATGATTTCTCGTACCAAAATAATCTCGGCGGCTTGAATATCAGCCTTGCCTACAAAGACTCGCAATTTGGTAACTTTGAAATTCCAAATGGTGCTGTGATTCATTATGAGGAAGAGCACGAAGGCGAAGAACATGACGAAGATGAAGGCCACGAGGAAGATCTAGGTTATTTGCCAAATTCTGATACTGGATCTACCTCTCAGAGGTTAGGTCTCTCAAAGACCGGAGATTGGGGATACGTTGGGTTATCTGTGAGCGATACCGAAAGTGTGTTTGGCATTCCTTTTCATGGAGATAGTCACGAAGAGCATGGCGATGAAGATGAACTTGGCCATGATGAACATGAAGGAGAGGATGAGCACGAGGGTGAACGAATCTTCTCCAAAATTGAGTCTAACGTCGTCAATCTAGAGGGTTCCTACGCTGTAAATAATGGTTGGTTAACAAAAATCGATTACCACTTTAGAGATTCCGATTACTCATTAACTGAGCAACATGCCGAAGAAGAAGGGCATGATGATGAAGAGCTTGAAGACGAACATCATGAAGAGGGGCCAACAACCTTCAGCAATGATGCCAGAGAATATGGTGCAATTTTTGATTTAACCAATGACTCCCTGTCACAAAAAGTTGCCATAAATTTTGTTGATGAGAATATTTCCGTAATGGGCGATGAGGCCTTTATAAATCCAACGGAAACTAAAGAAGTAACCCTTGGTTACTATTTGAGTAAAGACTTTGACTTATTTCATCTCGACTTTGGTGTTAGGCATGATCTAACGTCCAGAAAAGGTTCTGTCAGTCATGAAGAAGAGCACGAGGATGAAGAAGATCATGACGAAGATCACGCAGACGAACATGATGAGCATGAAGCGGAACTAGAGTATTTTGATCGAGATATTAACAATACTAGTTATGCCCTGACTCTAAGCAGAGATATTAATGATTCAGTAGAGGTAAGTTTAGGACTGTCTTCTGTCGAAAGGGCGCCTACAGCGGTAGAGCTGTTAATGAATGGTCCTCATCTGGCAACAGGTAGATTAGAAGTGGGTAATATCAACCTGCAGTCTGAAAAGTCAAATAATATCGATCTGTCCTTCAATTATAGCAACGCAGGATTTTATGCTGGCTTGACCTTTTTCCAAAATAATGTGGATGACTATATCTACCTTATGGATGAGACTGAAGACGAGCATGATGATCATGGCGACGAAGAGCACCATGAAGGTTTTATTCTTGCCAATTATCTTCAGCAGGATGCCGAGTTTGACGGTTATGAAATAGAAATAGGCAAGACCTTTGAACTGACTCGTGGCGCTCTAACTTTTTCACTGGGAAGAGACTCTGTTTCAGGACAGTTTACAAACGGTGAAAATATCGCGCGCATAACCCCAGAGAGAGATATCTATAAAGTTACCTATGTGGAAGATCAGCTTAGGTTTGTGTTGTCGCTCAAGGATGTATCAGCTCAGACTGACACGGCTGAAAATGAAACTGCCACCGACGGATTCCAAATGTTAAATCTGAATCTATCAAAAACAATTGAGACCAGCCCAGGACACGAGTTTACCCTTTCAGTATTCGGTAAAAACTTGCTCGATGAAGTGGCTAGAAATCACAGCTCATTTGTTAAGGACGAAGTGCCAATGTCCGGCAGAAATTTGGGTATTCGGGCTAGTTACTCTTTCTAGAAACCTAGTCTTTCGCCAATGCTCAGGGGTTGTACTTTTTGATCTGATATTAGGTCGATAAAGTCATCTCTTGGGCTGTTTGGTGATTGTGAGGAGTTGATTTAAATGGGTGGTCACTAGCTTGATAATAGTGGACACCTTTTTGGTTTAATGATTGCAGGGGCTACAGGGTGTTTTGGCTCGCTAGGGGTCGGACCCAACCAACCCTTTGACTTTATTCAGCTTTCGTCCAAAATTAGGCACTTTTAGCGCCAAAAAAAGGCCCAATTACTAGGTGGGTTTACCTTCACTTCAATTACTTACGCAGGTCCAACCCCGTCCATTTGTCCATTTCTCAGCTTATCGTTTGGCGCTGTAGATACTGCCCTAAAACTATCGAAGTGAGTGCCGGAGCAGTTACCAATACACCCTACTTGCCAGTATTAGCCTATACAGCAAAACCTACTCCACAGCACAGCATATAGCGCACCAGATTACTCTGAGAAGCCGGTTATTGCTCTCAATCCTAAAGCGTTGATTTGTTTGGCACCAAACATGGCGTTATTGGCATCAATTCGTGAGACTCCGCCAAGGGTGAAAGATAGGATAAGTCGCGCAATCATGATTTCAGGTACGTATAGTTAATGGCTACTAAACCCAAAGGCCCCAAGGGCTATCCCTTTATTGGCAGTCTCGCAAAGCTCGCAAGTTCTAGGCGCGTAGACTGGCTGCAGTCGATTACCAACACCTATGGGGACGTGGTTGAATTTAAGCTTTTGAAAAAGAACTTTTATCTTATAAATCACCCTGACTTGATGAAAGATATATTGACCCGGGACATTGACAACTACACCAAAAAAACGATCAGCTTCAAGTTTATTAAGGAAGTCCTTGGGGAAAGCACATTTACCGCAATGGGTGATGACTGGCGCCGCAAAAGGCTAACAGTGCAGCCATCTTTCCGAAATGCTAGCATTTCTAATTTGGCCACAATCATGACCGATTGTATTGAGGACTTTCTGACGGAATGGGAATCCCAATGCGATCGTGGAAACTCCATAGAGTTAAGCGACGCAATGATGCATCTAACACTCAAGGTAGTCGTTAAGGCCTTGTTTAGCAGTACCCTTTCTGACACAGATTTTAGAGATATAACCAAAGTATTTAAGCCCTTGCTCGAAGCTGTAAATGCCCGCATCTCCTTTCCAGTCAAAATGCTCTATCGCTTGCCGCTGAATAAGAACAAAAAGTATCAAGGGTACATTGATACATTGGATAGCATAATTTATCGGATAATCGGGGATCGAAGGTTATCTAATAATAAACCCACAGATTTACTTCAAATGTTAATGGACGCAACTGATGAGGAAACTGGCCTCCCATTAACTGACATAGAGCTACGAAATGAATTAATGACTATGTTTATTGCAGGTCATGAAACGACTGCCAATGCCATGTCTTGGTTATGGACCGTTCTCTCTAGTAACTCAGATATCAGAGAAAAAGTTGAGCAAGAAGTCGATGAGGTACTAGGGGATAGAATGCCTGAAGCTGGCGACTTCGCGAACCTTCCTTATTGCCTCAAGGTGTTTAAAGAGACCATGCGCCTATATCCACCAGTGCCAATTTTACCGCGGCAAGTCGAACACGATACAACGCTAGGCGGCTATCATATCAAAGGCGGCTCTGGTGTCCTTTTCAGTCCTCATTTACTTCATCGGCACCCTGAATTTTGGGATGCGCCTGAGGTTTTTGATCCAAATCGATTTGATAAAGCAGAAGAACGAAAGCAGCACACCTATGCTTACCTGCCCTTTGGAGGCGGCGCAAGAGTCTGCATAGGAAATAACTTTGCCCTAATGGAAGCGGTTTTTATTATTGCCATGACAACGCAACGGTTTCGGCTGAACCTAGCTCCAGATACAAATTTTGAGCCTTCAATTGGATTAACTACAAAGCCAAAATTCGCGTTAAATGCACAATTACAGAGGCGGTGGGCCAAAAATACCTAGCAATACCTAATATGCTCATTAGCTACTAATTTACGTTGAAGAGTTTCGGTATGAAACTAAATATAGTCATTCATGTGCAATGACTTTCATAAGGCTTCTTTTGGAATGAGGTTAGACTGCTGGCATGGCAACTCACGCACTATGGAAGAATGTGCCCAAATTGAAGACTGATACTGAATGTAACTATTCATTCGGCATCTATAAGATTACTTGAGAAAGGTTTTCATGTGCTGGCCTTAGCTGGTTCGTCTTTAAGTGCTAAAAAAGGCGCAATGATTAGGCGCTTTTACCTACACTTCAATTACTTACGCAGGTCCGGCCCCTTCCATTCCTTCCATGTGTTCAGGGTAAGGGTCGTAATATTTTGGTTCTAACGCTTACGCTTCTTGAGATTGCCGTCTATTTAGCAATACCCATGACGCTAGGCGACTAACCTGGCCCCGATCGCTCGTAGGGTTTTAACTCGTAATTCGACTGGAGGAATGCAACCAGATGGATGAGTTGGTTCACTGTCATCACATCGTTATAGTCCCGCATTAGTGATTCGCCATCAGCAGTACTTACCGGCCTTCCAGAGTAGCGACCTTTCAGTCGATGCGATGGATTAACGATCGAAGTAACAAGTTGGCCATAGGTTTGGATTGAAACTACCTTGCCACCTAACGTAACTGAGATTCTATCCTCTGGCTGAACTGCAGTCAGCTGTTCAACATTGCCTACAGAGTGACATGCGTTGCATTCAAGTTCGACAAATACGGCCTGACCGCGGTCTATATCACCATCCGGTAGCACGAAACCACGCCCAGACTTAGGCCCCCAATCACAGCCAGAAAGCATTATTAAAAAAACTACAATAGATACGAATACTAGTCTCATAACTCCATCTCCTATTGATTTAGGTCGGGTCTTTATTTTGGTTAAGTTCGAGCCATAGCATCACCGCCTTTAGTCTCTTGGAGGGGCTATGTATTTTAAATAAACAAGCCTTGTAGACATCAGTTATTCTTTGGCTATCCCTCACAAAAGGTCCTTTGCTGATTTGAGTGTTTCCTCGCAGGACTCTCTTTACAGAATAGACTAGAAATAACATTGCTGATGTTGGGTTTGGTTTCTGACGTATCTACTCAGGTACAGTAACAATACCGAATAAAAAAATACCCCTCCCGCCCCCTATTAAAGGCTAGCTGTAGGAGAAATTAGTACAGTAGTTAGGGCGCAGATATAATCTTGTGGCGTGACTACAAATGACTGGTTAAGAACTAAAAAGCCCCTGCAGTCTAATGATTACAGGGGCTTCAGAGTATGCTTGGTACCAGCGGGCGGATTGATTGTAACAACCTATGGGTTGTTACAACTTGCTGCGCTCCGCGTCCAAATTGCATGCGCAATTAGTCGAACCGGGGGTGCCGATCTCGCCGACCACTGGAGCCAAACAAAAAACCCCACCTCTTTGCAGAGACGGGGTTTTGATGTTTGGTACCAGTGGCCGGACTCGAACCGGCACGCTTTTAAGGGCGCGGGATTTTGAATCCCGTGTGTCTACCAATTCCACCACACTGGCATTCCGATAATTTAAAGAGATCGCACTCTGGGGTCTAGCAGCCAGCGCTTCGCACTGGTCGTGTGGTCGCTCTCGGACGTCCTGTCCTTCACGACACTTGGGCATCCTGCCCGGCGTCTACCAATTCCACCACACTGGCATTCCGATAATTTAAAGAGATCGCACTCT
>CAWLBR010000058.1:0-12309 GCA_963855085.1 Gammaproteobacteria bacterium | reverse complement strand
GCATGCCGAGATGATAGTGAATATGCTGCTGGGCAAGTCTGAGGATAAATAACAAAATGCCGGGTAGTAATTAGAAGATTAATTCGACGGCAATAAGAAAGGCTGCAAGTGCAAACTTGCAGCCTTTTTTACAAACCATTTATTACGTTTTTATTAAGCCCCTAAAAGAAGAACACCAGCTCAGCACCCAGAGTACGAGGTGCAATGGCCCGACCAGAAAGTCTATTTCCCAACTGCTGATTGCCCACCGAGTAACCATTGGCATAGCTCAGCTCGTCAGTGAGATTGTCACCGTAAGCTGAGATTTCATACTTGCCACTGCCGGCCTTCCAGGAAATGCGCGCATCGAACTTGGCATAACTATCAATCGACTCAATATCATCGTTGTGGATAGAGACAAACTGCTTATCGATACTGCTATAGGTCGCCGAAGTCACTAGGGTTCCCGAGTCAAATGGCTGCACATGGAAAGCGCCAATAGCGACCTTGTTGCGTGGTGAGCGATTTAACTCATTGCCTTTGGCGTCTCTTATAAGCGGCGGATTCTGCAGGGTTGCCGGATTGAAGACGTAGGTCTTAAGATCGCCAACAAGAAACTCTTCAGTGATTTCAGACTCGTTATAAGAGTAACTGGCAAGCAGGGTTAAATTATCCGTAGCGGCCAAAGTGGCTTCCATTTCAAAACCGTAGACATCCACTGAAGGAGCGTTGGCAAGCATTGAAGTGGAAATACCCGAATCCGGATTGAGAATATCCAACTCGACCTGCATATCGGAGTAGTCATAGAAGTAAGCTGCAGCATTGACGTTTAGGCTGCTAGTAATCGCACCCTTATAACCCACCTCGAATGAAGTCAGCGTCTCTTCATCAACAATCGACTCATTCACCGCTGTGGCTGGGTCATCCTGCATACCGCCGAGACGGAAACCACCAGACTTATAACCGGTAGAGACTGTGGCATAGGCTTGGCTGGAATCATTGATTGCCCAATTGGCGTTTATGCGCCAGGTAATCGAATCCCACTTGGCACTGTGATCAGCAGACTTGTTAGTGTATTCAAGCGCGAATCGGTCATTATCGTCAGTCGGGCAAGCATCTGCGAATTGGCCGCCGGGGTATAGGTTGCCAACGGTCACGAAGGTGCTGTAGTCGGCCGGTGCATAAGACGGCACCAGGAACGGATTGCCGGTTCCAGGATAGTAGTTAAAGCCACAACCGAGAGTATCGATAATAACCTGCTGCTGCTCACTGCCAGTTTTCTTATCTTCGCTGTAGCGCAAGCCTGCAGTAATCACCAGATCCTCATTCACCTGCCAGTCCAGCTGTCCGTAGATAGCGGTTGTCTTTGCCTCTAGCTCACCAGACTGAGTGTAAAACGCCTGCTCTGGATTGGCTTTAGGTGCATAGGTAGGCAAGGTAATGATATTGGTTAAATAGGGATTGTCATAATCATGCAAGGTGTAAGGCTGAAGCAACTCGCTGTCATAATAGAACAGACCGGCAACCCAGCTAACCGCGCCATCGCCTTTAGAAATAAACTGAATTTCATGCTGAGTGGATTCTTCAATCTGCGTAATTTCTTCAGTGTAGGAGACTAGGCTGGAAGTGCCGTCGTAGTCTTTCTCACCGGTCCATTCCATTTCAGAGGTGCCATTGAGTATGCGTACAGTCATGCTATCCAGCTCAATATCTAAAGTAGATTGAAAGTTATAGTTATCACTCAGGTGCACAGACCCCTGAAAGTCAGAATCTATATGAAAGGGATCAGCCGCGCTGGGGGATGTTGCCAGAGATGAAAACAGCTCAGGGTTAACCACCAACTCACCCAGCTTTAATGGGCCCGTGGTGAAATTAGCACCGAGATTCTGGAAACCGATGGTTTCATTATCAAAGCTTGCGTCAGTGGCACGGAAGTTCCAATTGACGTTATCGGTAACATCCACATTTAACTGGACCTCGGAGTAAGACTCATCACGACCTATTGGATCGTCACCGGATCGATTGGTATAGAAGCTATCCTGAGTGGTCTTTGAGTGGTGCGCAAAGTAACGAACCTTGTCATTGATCGGCCCTGAAACAGTGAACTGACCAACTCTAGAACCGTAGGAGCCCGCATTAAAACGAATAGTGCCTTCAAATTCGTCACTGGGGCGTTTAGAAATAACGTTGATCGCGCCGCCTGTAGTGTTTCTGCCATAGAGAGTGCCCTGCGGGCCGCGCACAACTTCCAGACGTTCGATGCGATCGACGCCGGCTAAAAGCGCTCCGGATTCATTGCTATAGAAACCATCTGTATAAATGCCTACTCCCGGCTCTGTGCCCAGCACACTGGTCTCACGACCTATGCCGCGGATATAAATTCGATTGCCTTCTCCGCCACCAGCGGCTTCTTGATAGGACATGCTCGGCGTGAAGTTGGAAATATCCTGAATTGAAACAATACCCAAATCGGACATCTGGTCGCCTGTGAAGGCTGTGATTGCAACAGGCGTGTCTTGCAGAGTTTGCTCGCGCTTCTGAGAGGTGACAATAATCTCCTCCATCAAACCTGAAACTTGCTGAGCCTGAACTTGCATGGCGCAAGCACAGGCAATCGCGGCGCTGAGCACTGTAATTTGTGTTCTTAACATGATGATCCCCTTGAGTATTTCTTTTAGTTTTGTCTTTTTATAATCGGCGGCCGCCATAACGACATGGTTAATTCGGCGACCGATCTTTTTGTATTAGCTCTTTTACCATAGCAACCAAAAGTTGGCATGTAAACAGGTATAATATCTATTTATTATCTTATAATAAAACCTTAAGGAAGCTTAGAGATCATGAATAAAGACAAATAAAATAAGATAAATTACTGTATTGAAAGGAATTGTTACTATTTTTATAGGGATTTCTAAGTATGCATCTGATTTATTTTGAATAAATAGACCAAATTATTAAACAAGTTGACCTGCCTACTTTATATATCTATATTTGCGCGGCAACTTGATTTTCAGGGGCGAGAATGTTTTCATCGACACGAGTCCGACCAGAATTATTCTAATAGAGAGCAACTATTTTGAGCTTTACACTAGACCCTCGCGCAAGCTACATGATGCCCGCACATTTCGGTCCGCGGCCAACGCACCCCAACAGCAGTGGCTGGTATCACGATGTCACGGCGATTACGATCTCCTACATTACCGACAGAGAAAAACTCGCCGCCTATCTGCCCGCCCCCTATGAGGTGGACGAAGAGGCGGTTATTACAGTCACCTATGCCTGTAGTAAAAATATCGATTGGCTGGCGGGTCACGGCTACAACCTGATTGGCGTCACCGCCGCGGTGATCCATAAGGGTGAAAAAGATACTCTGCGCGGCACCTACACCTTAGTCGTCTGGGAAAATCTAACTGACCCGATTCTCGCAGGGCGCGAATTACAGGGGATTCCCAAGATTTACGCTGATATACCAGATCACAGCGTGATTGGTGGCAAGTGGCGCACCAATGCTAGCCACTTTGGCCATAAGATTGTCGATCTCTCCATCGACAACCTGCGCGCACCCACAGAAGAAGAATTAAAGCTTGGCGCCGAGATGCAAGAAGGGCGAGACAATCCCATGGGTTGTCGCTACCTGGCCGCCGTCGGTGGCTTTGGCACGGCGATCAATGAAGCGACTCTGTTCCCCTCTGAAAGCACTGTCAGCGAAGTGCAATTGGGCGAGGGTAAAATCGACTGGAAGCATCTCACTTGGGAACAAAATCCAACCCAGTTTCATATAGCCAATGCACTGGCTGAGCTGCCGATACTGGCTTACCTGCCAGCAGTGGTGACTAAGGGCAGCACAAACCTTGCACTGCCGGAACGCTTTAGCCGAACGCTAAAATAATCCTGTGTTAGTACCAAGTTAGAGAGTACCAAGTTAGTGAGTACCGAGTTAGAGAGTACCAAGTCAGAGAGCGCCAAGTTAGTGAGCGCCAAGTTAAAAGCGCTGATTTAAAAAGCCCTAAAATAATAAGAACCAAAACGCTATGAAGCAAAACACTTTGAAAATTCCTGAGATCAACACCGTTTGCTATATCGGCGCAGGCTCAATGGGCTGTTACAACTCCCTGCTCGCTGCACTGGTGGGGTACAGAGTTGCGCTCTATGACATCTCCCAGGAAACTCTTGATCAGGTTAATGCTCGACAGCGTCAATTTGGTGACGCTATAGTCGCCGCCGGACTCTGCCAGCAGGAACATATAGACCAGGCCCTAACACTGGTCACCCTGCACAGCGACCTGGAGACGATTGCCGATAGCATTGATCTGGTCAGCGAATCCATTACCGAAGAGCTGGATATAAAACGCGAGACTCACGCCCACCTCGACAGTGTTTTCCCCGCAAAAACCCTTATCACCACCAACACCTCAGCGCTACTGGTCTCCGAGATCGAGGATGTGCTTGAGCGGGGCGACAAGTTCGCCGCCCTGCACTCGCACCTGGGCTCAACTCTGGTGGACATAGTCGGCGGTCCGCGCACATCCCCAGATACCATTGATATATTGCAGCGCTATGTACTCAGTTTGAACTGTGTGCCGATGCTGTCGAAAAAAGAAAACCCCGGCTACATCTTCAATGCCATGTTTGGCCCGCTACTGAGCAAAGGCTTAAAGCTGGTAATCGAGGGCACTGCCACCGCGGAGGAGGTCGACCTGGCCTGGATGCTTAATCGCAGCACCCCCATAGGCCCTTTTGGATTGATGGATTATCTCGGTCTCAATGTGATTCAGGATGGCTGGGCACGAGAGCGCCGAGAGCCGGATCCACTGGACTTTCAAGCAAAAATCCTACAGTTTCTAAATCCTTTTATTGAGCAGAACAGTCTTGGGGTAAAGACAGGCAACGGTTTCTACAACTACCCTCAACCGACCTATCAGCAGCCTGAATTTTATCAGCCCAAGAGAGATTTATCGGCTATCTACAGCTCATTGGTCTCTCAGTTAATTCTCGCCGCAATACTGATTGCAGAAAAAGACGTGGCCACCCCAGAGACTATAGATATGGCCTGGACCGTCGCGACCAATCTGGATAAAGGGCCCTTTGAAATCTTGCAGGAAATGGGAGCAGAACAGTTTATGGAGATTTTGCAGAGTGAGTTTGAGCAGCCATTTCACGAGCCATCGGTGGTGGCTATAGCAGCAAAGTACTTGGCAGAAGAACAGGTAGCAGAAAAGCACTTAAACTCTCGCGTGAATTCCTAGTGCGCACGCTCAGCGCCACAGCAAAATTTGCCTACGGCTGCGGACAGCTAGCTTGGGCGGCGAAAGACACCTGCTTTCAGTTTTTTCTGTTCTTTTACTACACCCAGTTGCTCGGCCTAGCGCCGAGCCTAGCCGGACTGGCAGCACTATTGGCACTGGTATTTGACGGTATTTCAGATCCCATTGTCGGCCAAATTTCAGATAACTTTTCCTCACGCAAATGGGGTCGCCGCCACCCCTTTATGATTGCCGCCGTGGTGCCCTTCTGCTTCTCTCTGGTGGCCGTATTTAACCCCCCAGCCGACCTCAGCCAGTTACAGCTATTTGCCTGGTACCTGAGCATGGCTGTAATTGCCCGCACCAGCCTGACCTTTTACACGGTGCCCTATATGGCCCTGGGTGCGGAACTGTCCAAGGACTACAGCGAGCGCACTAGTATTGCAGTGTTTCGCACTATCACCGCCTATGGTGGAGGGCTCAGCTTACAGATGAGCGCCTGGTTTTTGCTTATTCCTATGGCCATAGCCAGTGGTCAGATAGTCGACGGGTATCGCAGCATTGGCTTTATCGCCGCAGGGCTGTCTTTCGTCGGTATGTTAATTGCCATTCTCGCCACCAAGTCCTATATCCCACAACTAGCTCAAGCATCGCCGGTGCAACAACAGCGAGCCTGGTATTTAGCCTTTATCGATCTGTGGAATTTGCTCCATGTGCGCTCCGCACGAATACTCATTGGCGGCACATTAATCGGCGCCATTGCCGGTGGGGTCGGCAGCACGTTGATACTGCATATCAATAATTTCTTCTACGGTTTTAGTAGCGTGCAAATCGGCATGACCATGATCTGCGTATTTATCTCGCTGATTCCCGCGGCCTGGCTTTCACTGGCTGGCGCGCGACGCTTCGGCAAACCGAAAACCATTGTCTACTTGTCAGTAGCCACCGCAGTGATTGGCCCACTGCCGGCGATCTTACATTTCTATGGCATAACACCCCCCAGTGGCACCAATGCATTGGTGCTGGCCATAGGTGGCTTTGTAATCCTGCATCAGGCGTTTGTTATTTCCCACCTCAATCTGATCGGCTCTATGCTGCCGGATGTGGCCGATGAAGTGCAGTTAAAATCTGGGATGCGTCAGGAGGGAATACTCAATTCGGCGATGATGTTTACCTCCAAAGTAACCTTTGGTATTGGCGCGTTTATCGCCGGTTTAACGGTTGAATTTGTCGGTTTTGATCGGGTCGCCAGCATTGCCGATGTCACCCCCGATATGCTCAGCCGCTTGGCCCTGTATGTGGGACCCGGGCTCTCGGTGATTGTGCTGATATCCGCCTATATTTTCTCCCACTACGATATCGACGCCAAGCGTCATGGGCAGATCAGTGAAGCGTTGGAAGCTAAATCCTTAGCATAAGATCCGAAAGCTTAAGAACGCAGAGCTTAGGAACGAAGAGCTTAGGAACGAAGAGCTTAAAAACGAAAAGCCAAAAACCCTTCAATTATTGACGCGTATTAAAAAACCCCGCAACCAAGGTTGCGGGGTTTTTAGCTTTACTGACTACTGTTCGCTATAGCTTACTGAGCGGCAACACCACCAACAGGCTGTGCATTCCACACACGAGGGTTATCGCAATCTGAAATAGCGCTATAGAGCGAGTTCCAAACCTGAAATCCACCTGCCAACATCATGTCGTGGGCCGCACCGCGGCCGGCTAGAGTGTCAACCGTGTAGACCGAGTAGTAATCGGTCTGATCGGCTCGCGCAGCACCAATCCCAGGAATCCAGCGATAGATGCCTCCGGGCATGGCATTTTCATCCATCCATGCATTCCATTCCTTATCCGCCGCGGTCAAGTCAGCAAAGCTAGCATCCTGCTTAAACTGACAGGCTGAGATCTGCACATAACCTGGCTCCTCAAGCTTGTCATAGGGCCTAGCTTCAACACTGGACATGAGTGCATGACTGGAACAGGTGGAGACGGCATCGAATTTTTTCTGCCATTGGCCACCTTTAGCCGACCAATCATCCCCGATCTTACCCATGGCCTCATGATTCTCTGCCACACCCAGCCACAGTGAATCATAGGGAAAATCGGCGCCATTAATCAGTGCCGGAGACAGGATATAAGCAGTGTAGGATTCAGTGAAGTTGCTGTCGGCCCATTCATCCCAGCCGGCAGCTACCTTTTTTAAGTCGCCCATGTCTTTGCCGTCGACAAAGCTGCAAAAATACGCCTCTAAGGCACTGGTTCTTGGTCCTGAGTGATCGTCAGCAAGGGCGGCTGTTGTCAGAATCATGCCCATTACTGCAGTTGTGATTGTTGTTAATATAGTTCGCATGTTAATTCCCCTCGATTGTTTTATTGAGTTATTTTCTAATAATAGTTATTTTCTAATATCAGTGTTTTTTTCATATATGAATATTTAACGTAGCACAATATAACGGCCTGCATCGTTATCTCGGATACCCCATGGCTGTGCCTGGATATATGCCTAGATAGAGGTCGAATTAGAAGCGCTTACAAAAATGCTGGAATGAGCAAGAGAGAGGGTGGCGATTGTGGCTATGAAGTCGATACTGTAGGCTTGCGTGGCACTTGGCGAAACTTGGGCGAAACTGGTGCGAAAAGAGTGAAGCACTATTCGCGTGTAAAAAAACGGTACAAAAAAGAGCCATGATCCTTTGCTACATTTAGCCCTCCACTTTTTAGTCCCCGCCCTATTAGTTGGATTACTCTTCCACAAAAAATGGCTTGGCGCCCACTGGCAGCTCGCTTACTTTATTTTGGTCGCCACCATGCTGGTAGATATTGACCATCTGCTGGCTAACCCAATCTACGACCCCACACGCTGCAGTATTGGTTTTCACCCACTGCACCAGCCGTGGTTGATTGGGCTCTATCTACTGCTCTGCTTTGTTCCCAAGACTCGACTGATTGGCCTAGGCCTAACAATCCATATGGCCCTGGATAGCATTGACTGCCAGATAACCAACGGTATTTGGATAAATTAGATACTTATAAAAAACTAAATTTAGCCAAAAAGATCGCCCCTAAAAACCAAGCACCCAGTGTGATATCCGAACGCTTGCCAGCAAAGAACTTAACCGCCACATAGGTGATAAAACCCAGAGCTATACCATTGGCGATGGAGAATGATAAGGGGATCATTACGATGGTAACCAGCGCCGGCAGCACCTCACTCATATCCGACCAATCCAGCGCTTCCATACCGCAGAGCATCAGAATCGCCACATAGATCAGGGCACCCGCCGTGGCATAGGCTGGCACTACTGCCGCCAGAGGGGAGAAGAAAATCGCCAACAAAAATAAGCTACCTACCACCACCGCGGTAAGACCGGTGCGACCACCGGCTTCAACACCAGCGGAGCTTTCCACATAGCTTGTCACCGGTGCACAACCAAAAAACGCACCCACTGCACTGGCGCTACTATCGGCTTTAAGAGCGCGATCAATATTCTGCACATTGCCCTGGCTATCAATTAAGCCACTGCGACTGGCGACACCCAACAGTGTGCCGGCAGTATCAAATAGATTCACAAACAGAAAGGCGATAATCACGCTGATCATGGCCACATCAAAGGCACCCACTATATCGAGCTGCATAAAGGTCGGAGCCAAACTGGGAGGCGCAGAGACCAGACCATCGATTTGTACTAGACCCATAAAGGCAGCAATGCTGGTGATACCCAGAATACCGATAATAATCGCACCAGGAACTTTGCGAATCGACAGAATCGCAATCACCAGAAAACTCATGGCAGCCAGTAGAGTTTCAATTTTTGTTAGATCACCCAATGAAAGGTAGGTCGCGCCATTGGCGACAATAATGCCACCGCTCTTGAGACCGATAAAGCCCACAAAGAGTCCGACACCTGCACCCATGGCGATGCGCATATTCAGGGGAATACTGTCCATCATCCAGCGCCGCAGACGAGTGACACTCATAATCACAAACAGCACACCGGCGATAAACACAGCACCCAATGCAATCTGCCAGCTGTAGCCCATCTCGCCAACCACTGTATAAGTGAAGAACGCATTGAGCCCCATGCCCGGTGCCAGACCCACCGGCCAGTTGGCATAGAAGCCCATAATGTAGCAGGCCAGTGCCGCAGCCAAACAGGTGCCGACAAAAGCGGCGCCATGGTCCATGCCTGTCATTGCCATCATCTGGGGATTTACAAAGATGATGTAGACCATGGTGATAAAGGTGGTGACACCGGCAATCAATTCAGTGCCTGCGGTGGTGCCCTTGGCGCGGAGTTGAAAGAGTCGATCTAGCAATGCGTTCATAGGTTTTATCCGTCTTGTTTTCTATTTTTTTAGCGCTCTTATATTAGAGATATTGCGCGAAATCTGGCGCAATCATAAAGCAACCC
Organism: Gammaproteobacteria bacterium; assembly: GCA_963855085.1. Taxonomy (GTDB): domain Bacteria; phylum Pseudomonadota; class Gammaproteobacteria; order Pseudomonadales; family Porticoccaceae; genus HTCC2207. The sequence continues at coordinate 2,681 of CAWLBR010000058.1, read as the reverse complement.
ATAGCGGCATAGCCAGCGGTGAAACAAACCCCAGATTTGACCTCAAATTTTTAGCTATTGGCAAGCTAATTGCACTGTATATAAAGAGTAAAAAGAAACAATTATATAATACTGAATTGACACCATTTTGATCGAAAATGGTGCAAAATGCGTACACAAATTTTCCATGTGCACCAGAACATTGCATCGACCTTAATTTATCTAATAATTTTATCCCCAGGAGTCAGAATGAAACATCCGCGCCTTCCCCTCAAAGCACTGTCTTTGGCCATCTCAGCAGCACTCTCAGTAGCATTCGGTGGCAATGCTATGGCCCAAGATTCAAACCTAATGTTTGAAGAGGTGTTGGTCACCGCTGAAAAACGTAGCGAGAGCCTGCAGGACCTGTCCCAAGCGATTACTGTTTTAGGTGGCGCGGATTTAGATAACCGTCAAATCGCCTCGTTTGTCGACCTCAGTGCCATTGCACCGGGCGTCAATATTGCCAAAAACGAAGGTTTTAAAACCGTTATCACTATTCGCGGTGTCGGCAACGAAGCCAACCAGAACGCGATTGCCAACCCTTCGGTCTCCTACCACCTAGACGGTATTTATGTAGCATCGCCCTTTGCTCTGCAAACCGATTTTCTCGACCTCGAGCGCATTGAAGTACTGCGCGGCCCACAGGGCACGCTGTTCGGTCAGAACTCCACTGGCGGTGCGATCAACGTGATCACCACTGCACCCTCTATAGATAGCAGCTTCGGCAAAGCCGACCTGACTCTGGGTGACTACGGTTTGGTTAAAGCGCGCGCCGCATACAACCTGCCATTAAGTGACACCTTGGCCATGCGTGCATCGGTTATTTCTAACCAGCGCGACGGTTTCACCGAAAATCTGACCCTGGGTCAGGATCTCGATGACGCCAACAGCATGTCTGCTCGCGTTCGTGTGCTCTATGAGCCCAGCGACGAGTTCCGTGCTAACTTCACCGCGCAATACTTCGACGAAGATCGCAACGGTGCCGCGCAGAAAGGCCTGCTCGATCCTACGCCAGATGCACGTGAGCTGCGTCAGGATTCGCTCGCTGCCTATGAGCTAACATCCGAGCTATACAGTGCGGTTCTGGAGTGGGACTTTGAGTCCTTTACCTTAAAGTCACTGAGCAGCTACCAGAATGATGATGTGATGATCATCCGCGATAATGACCGCAATGACACTGCCGCGATTTCAGTCTTTCAGATTCCCAGCCTCTATGATCCAGAGACCAACAAACAGACTACCATCACTCAAGAAGTGAATTTGGTGTCAGTTGACCCGCTGTTCGGAAAATTAGACTGGGTAGCCGGTCTGTTCTACCTGGATACAGAAGTAGAAATCAGTATTCTCGAGCGCCTCGACTTTGGCTTGGATGGCTTTGATCCCATCACCGATGCAGATATCGCATCCTATGGTGGCGATGTTGGTTTTATCTCGGATTCTAAGCCTGAGCGCGATTCAACCTCGGTCTATGGTCAGGGTACCTGGCACTTCAATGAAGAGTGGCGCGCGGTCTTTGGCATGCGCTACACAGAAGACGAAGTTTACAGTGAAGTGACCAACTTCTATGGTCGAGAAGGCACCGACATTATTGAAACCAGCAGCGAGAAAGTGACTGGCCGTTTGGTTGTCGAGCATGACTTCAACGAAAGCACCATGGCCTATGGTTCTTATACCCGCGGCTTTAAGCCTGGCGGTTCCAACCTGACCTACGGTCGGGAAGACGTGATTTCACCGATTGTGGTATTGCCAACATTTGACGAAGAAATAGTCGACGCCTATGAAGTGGGTTTGAAAACCGACCTGGCCGATGGTCGCGTGCGCATGAACACAGCAGCCTTCTATTACAATTATGAAGGCCTGCAGTATCAGGCAACTGATCCGGAAGTCTTCCAGGGCGGTGTCGGCAATATCCCAAAGTCAGAAATTTTTGGTGCTGAGCTTGAGTTGTCTGCTTACTTGTCTGAATCACTGATCCTCGATGTGCGCTTGGCATGGTTGGACACTGAAATCACTGGCGATCACCTAGCGCTCGACAATGTGAAATCAGAAAGTGCGACAAATGAATTGCTCGCCTCTTGCGGCTTTTCATTATTTTGCGACCCAATCCAGAAAGGACGCGCCGATGAAATCCAAAACGTTAACGGAAATGACCTCGCCAAAACACCAAAATTCACCGGTAATGTGGCGCTCAACTGGAACACTGAAATCGCCTCTTGGGGTGAAGTGAACAGCAGCCTGCAGTACACCTACAGAGGTGCGTTTAAGCACCGTATCTTCAACAATGATGCGACCGATGTGGTGCCGAGCTACAACGTGATTGACCTGGTTGTTGGCCTGCGCCCAGAGGGCAAAGACTGGCGCGTTGAGCTGATCGGTAAGAACCTGTCTGATGAAGCGGGTATCAATGCACGCTTTACTGATGTCTTTGGTGTTGGCGCAACGGGCGATGAGTTGATTGGTCCGCGTCAGTTTATGGCACGCTTCTCTATGGATTTCTAATTTTGAGCAATTGCTTATAAAGTGTTAAATCTAGTAAAAAACCCGGACTATTAATTAGTCCGGGTTTTTTTATCCGCGGGATAACCAACCCGCTAACCTCTAGCAACTAACCTATACCAAATAATAAGCCCGATACTAGCCAGTAAATGATTATGCTAATA
>CAWLBR010000057.1:0-12824 GCA_963855085.1 Gammaproteobacteria bacterium | reverse complement strand
CCAAGTAATAAAAAAGTTCAAATTTCTAATATCTCGGGGGGAGATTTATGAAAAATACATCCATTTTAAAATTAACGTCACTAGCCGCAGCCATTATTGCTGGCGGCACTCTTATTGCTGGCGGCACTATGTTTCCAATAGTCGCTTTCGCCGAAGACTCCATGGTTGAAGAGATCGTGACTACCGGTAGTCGTGCAAAGGCCCGCTCGGCCACGGATACAGTTGCAGCGGTTGATGTAATAACCAGTGCTGAACTATTAAATCAGGGCGACATGGACGTAGCTAACCTACTGCGTAACTCTGTACCTTCCTTCTCAGTCAACGATCAGCCGATCAGTGATGCCGCAACTCTGGTACGTCCATTCCAGCTTCGCGGCATGGCGCCAGATCACTCGTTGATTCTGGTGAACAACAAGCGGCGTCACAGAGCCAGTGTTATCGTTTGGTCCGCTGGTGGTATCTCAGACGGTTCTCACGGTGCTGATGTTTCCACTATTCCTGGCATGGCACTGAAAAGCGTCGAAGTCTTACGTGATGGTGCAGCAGCTCAGTATGGTTCTGATGCCCTGGCCGGTGTGATTAACTTCAAGCTAAAAGATGCCAGTGAAGGCGGTTCTGTTCAAGTACGAATGGGGCAATATTCCGAAGGCGATGGCGACATGGCTTACTTCGCCGGCAACATGGGAATGGAGCTTGGAGAAAATGGCTTTGCCAACGTCACGCTGGAATACGGTTCATCTGATGAAACTGTTCGTTCGGTTCAGCGCGACGATGCTGCTGCCCTGATCGCTGCAGGATTCCCGGTTGAGGACCCCGCTCAAAAATGGGGCCGTCCTTTTGTTGATAATGATCTTAAATTCTTCGTTAACTTCGGTACTCAGCTGACTGACAGTGTAGAACTCTATGGTTATGCTAACTACACGAGCAAGGATGTCGACGGTGGATTCTATTTCCGTAATCCAACAAATCGCGGCGGTGTTTACGCGCAAACCAATAAAAACGGCACTGAACCCACTGACGGAGTAACCTACACCCAGGCTGAATTGGACGCATTTGAGGACGATGACTTTAATGAGCTACTTGTCGCCGCATCTAATGGCGCTGACTGTAGCGCTTATGTGGTTCCTTCGGATGATCCAACAAGCACCGAACTTGCCACCGCTATCACCGACCTTAAGGCTGATGATAACTGCTTTAACTTCAACGAAACCATTCCTGGCGGCTTTACTCCGCGCTTTGGCGGCACCGTAACCGACACCACCTTTATGCTGGGTTTGAGAGGTGAGCTGGATAATGGTATGACCTGGGATGTCAGTGCATACCGCGGCGAGAACGAGGGCGACTTTTATATTAACAACACCGTTAATGCAAGTTTGGGAGCCGATACGCCCCGTAACTTCGATCCCGGTTTGTATCGTCAGACTGATGTGAACTTTAACCTCGACTTTACCTACGTGGTAAGCAAAACCGTCAACCTTGCCTTTGGTGCCGAGCACCGTACTGAAGAGTTCACGATTGGCCCTGGCCAAGAAGAGTCATATGTCGATGGCGGTCTTGGTCCACAGGGTTTCAGTACCTCAACGAACGGTTTCCCGGGCTTCTCTCCTGATATCGCGGGTGACTTTGACCGTTCCAATGATGCTGTCTATATAGATGGTGAGTGGGATGCGACTGAAGATCTTCTGTTAGCTGCTGCGGTTCGGTTTGAAGACTTTGATGGTTTTGGGAGCACCACTAACTACAAGCTTGGCGCTAACTATAAACTGAATGATAATTTCGGTGTTCGTGCCACCTTTAGCACTGGCTTTAAAGCACCAACTGCAGGCCAGCTGAATGCGTCTAATATCTCAACATTGATCGACGTTGCCACTAATCAACTGGTCAATGAAGGAGTTATTCCAGCAACCAATCCGGTTGCCGCAATTAAAGGTGCTGTAGCGCTGCAACCAGAAGAGTCTGAGAGCTACACGGTGGGCCTGTTTGGTAATGTTGGCGAGGTTGAGATCACCTTTGATTACTTCAATATCGAAGTAACTGATCGTTTGACCCTCTCAAGGAACTTCGAGCTGACTGATGACGATCTTATTGCTTTGATTGCAGCTGGCGTATCCGGTGCGGATGACATTACTGTATTTAAATTCTTTACCAATGACTTTGATACAGAGACCCGCGGTTTTGACATTGTGATGTCAACCAGCACTGAATGGATGGGCGGCACTACTGATTGGAATCTGGCCTACAACCACACTACTACTGAGATCACTTCTCGCGGAGAATATATCGACGATGACCGTGAGCGGGAGATCGAAGAGTTGTCACCTGACACTCGCTACAACGTTTCTGCTAACCATACGATGGATGCCTGGCGTGCTCTTGGCCGCGTGTCTTACTTCGGTGATTGGTATGATGCAAACCAAGAGTTGGTTTATGACGGCGAATACGTAGTGGATGTTGAGCTTTCATATGACCTTAATGAGAGCTCTGCCATCATGCTTGGCGGCAACAACATTTTTGACGAAGCAGGGTCAAAAAAGCATAACGGTGCCGCTAGCGCTGGTAACACTTACAGTGAGTTCGCTCCCATGGGCTTCAGTGGTGCCTTCTGGTATGCCAAGTACAGCTACAATTTCTAAGGTGCTCTTGAGAGTTAATAAAAAAATAGGAAATATAGAAAGTATAATCAGTCAAAGAAAGTAGTAAAAAGGGGTGCCAATTGGCACCCCTTTTTGTATCTAGTTATCTTCACTTGCCGATTTTTAGACCATCCCAGCTTACTGCGCCAAGCAGTGAGGTCGCGGCTGGCAATCATCACAAACAAAGCATATTTAAAACAAACGGTCATTCAGCGCGACAAAAACTGGGTGATACAAAGGGCATAAGGCGCCGCTGGCGAAACAGATGGAGCAGTTGCAGGCCCCATTATACGTTTTTAGTTCTGATATTTTATTGGTGATCCTCTGGGCTTTTAAAGCTGTTGATTATGAGCATGAGCAGGGGGACGTATTGAAATACTCTGCAGTTTGCCTGCCAGCTAATGTCTCTGAACCGTTTTCTCCAAGTGTACCCAGCAAAAATTTTCTCGGTGGTGCTATTTATAGCAGTGCTTCTGGCTATATGTCCCTCGCATATAGCGCCCCGATAGGCGCTCGGAAAAAAAGCCGGAGCCACTGCAGTGCAGGTATATTCACGTTCTCATATAAATATGACCACTTGTGTCAGCATGTATGTTAATTACATGTTTGTTATATAGGTATAACTACTTTGTTGTGTTAGGGTGAGGAACGGTCAACAAAAATAATTAGGCCGAAAAACTAAAAAAACATCCCAAAATTCCAATATCTCGGGGGAGATTTATGAAAAACACATCCATTTTTAAATTAACTTCACTAGCAGCAGCAATTATTGCTGGCGGCACTATGCTGCCAACAGTAGCTTTTGCGGAAGACGCTCTGGTTGAAGAAATCGTAACTGTTGGTGCTCGCGCTAAGGCACGTTCAGCCATAGACTCTGTATCTGCTGTTGATGTTATCAGTGGTTCTGAGCTGACTAACCAAGGCGATATTGACGTTACCAACCTACTGCGTAACTCAGTACCTTCTTACTACGTTAATGATCAGCCGATCAGTGACGCAGGCACCATGGTTCGCCCAGCAGGTCTTCGCGGCATGGCAGCTGACCACACTTTAGTACTGGTTAATGGCAAGCGACGTCACCGTGCTTCAGTTATCCTTTGGGCTGCTGGTGGTATTTCAGACGGCGCACAGGGTCCTGATACATCTTCGATTCCTGGTCTAGCGTTAAAAAATATTGAAGTACTTCGCGACGGCGCTGCATCACAGTACGGTTCTGATGCACTTGCTGGCGTAATCAACTTCAATCTGAAAGATGCAAGTGAAGGCGGTAGTATCCAGGTTCGTGCCGGTGAGTATGGCGAAGGCGATGGATCTATGTCTTACCTCTCAGCTAACTTTGGCCTACCTCTTGGTGCTAACGGCTTTGTAAACACGACTATTGAAGTAGGTTCTAGCGACGAAACTGATCGTTCAGTCCAGCGTTCAGACGCTGCCACTCTTATTGAAGATGGCTACACTGGTGTACCAACACCTGCGATGAAATGGGGCCGTCCTAACGTTGATAACGATATGAAGTTGTTTATCAACTTCGGCGCTGACTTGGGTAACAATACTGAAATGTATGGTTATGCTAACTCAACGACCAAAGACATCGACGGTGGATTCTACTTCCGTAACCCAACAAACCGTGGTGGTGTCTATGCTCAGACTAACAAAAACGGCACTGATGAGGTTGACGGGGTAACTTATACAGATGCAGAAAAGAAAGCGCTCAAAGCAGATGATTTTAACGAACTACTTGTTGGCGCTATTAATGGCGAAGACTGTAGTGCATTTGTTGTAAATTCAGATCGCAAAACAGATGAGACTAAAGCTGCATTAGCGACTGCAATTGACGGCCTTATCGCTAACGATAACTGCTTTAACTTCAACGAAACTATCCCTGGTGGCTTTACACCTAGATTCGGTGGCTCCATTACCGATCAAGCATTCTTGTTTGGACTGCGCGGTGAGATGGCGAACGGCTTAGGTTGGGATGTCAGTTCTTACTACGGCATTAACGAAGCAGACTTCTTCATTAACAACACTGTTAATGCAAGCATGGGTGCAGCTACTCCACGTGACTTCGATCCAGGCCTATACCGCCAGGTTGAGACTTCTTTGAATGCTGACTTTACTTACTCCATGAGTGAAGCTGTAAGCTTGGCCTTTGGTGCTGAGTACCGTGTTGAAGAGTTCACTATTGGTGCAGGCGATGAAGCTTCTTCAACTGCCGGTGTTTATAAGGACCAAGGGTTTAGCCTTTCAAGCAATGGTTTCCCTGGATTCTCCAAGTCTATCGCTGGTGTATTTGACCGTAGCAACTTTGCAGCATACGTAGAAGGCGAGTGGGATGTGTCAGATGATCTGTTGTTAACTTCTGCGCTGCGTTTTGAAGACTACGATGACTTTGGTACAACGACTAACTATAAAGTTGGTGGTAACTATCACTTAACTGATGACTCTGGTATTCGTGCCACTTACAGCACTGGCTTTAAAGCACCAACTCCAGGCCAGTCTAATGCGTCAAACATCTCTACTGTAATCGATAGCGCAACAGGCCAGTTAGTCAACAAGGGTGTCATTCCAGCTACTAGCCCAGTTGCACTGTTATACGGCGGTAAGGTATTGGGTCCTGAAGATTCAACTAACATGACCGTTGGTATCTACACAACTGTAGGTCAGTTCGATATCACTCTGGATTGGTTTGATATTGATGTTGAAGATCGTCTAAACCTGTCTAAAGATACCAACTTGACAGCAGCTGATATCGCGTCACTGAAAGCAGCGAACGTACCTGGCGCTGGCGATATGTCTCAGTTCCGTTTCTTCACTAATGACTTTGATACCAACACAAGCGGTGTTGATTTGGTTGTTTCAACTAGCACTGATTGGATGGGCGGTACCACTGACTGGAACCTAGCCTATAACAAGACGACTACTGAAATTACTAATCGTGGCGAAACTATCGATGCTGAGCGTGAGCGCAGAATCGAAGACATGACACCAGATACACGCTGGAATCTGTCTGCTAATCACAATATGGACGCTTGGAGAATGCTTGCCCGTGTTAGTTCATACAGCGATTGGTATGACAGCAACGAAGGCTTGGATTACTCAGGCGAGATGGTTGTTGACTTGGAGCTATCTTATAGCCTCAACGAAAGCTCATCTGTAATGCTTGGCGGTAACAACGTACTGGACGAAGCCGGCGATACATTGCACGACGCAACTGATTACGGTAACAAGTACAGCCAGTTCGCGCCAATGGGCTTCAGTGGTGCATTTTGGTACGCAAAGTATAGCTACAACTTCTAAGCGACTTTTAAAGAGTTAATTAGAAGGTCAAGAAAGTATAAGTAGTAGAAGCAACAAGCAAGACAAAAAGGGGTGCCAATTGGCATCCCTTTTTTTTGTCCAGGATTCTTTGGTTAATCAGGCTATCAACCAAAAAGCGCAACCCGGCAACTCTCTGGCGTGCTAACCGGAATCCATTATCAGACCTATTTTTAACATGTCTCTTACCCACTCCAACACTCTATCATTGAAAATAAAACCATGCATAAACGCATAAACATATACGTTTATGCATAGATGTTGTGTTAACGTGCCGAGATGTCAGAAATATATCTGGCGTAAAACCTAAAAAAACATCCCAAAATTCAAATATCTCGGGGGAGATTTATGAAAAATACATCCATTTTAAAATTAACTTCACTAGCAGCGGCAATTATTGCTAGTAGCGCAGTGCTGCCAACAGTAGCTTTCGCCGAAGGCGCTATGGTTGAAGAGATTGTTACTACAGGTACTCGTGCCAAAGCCCGTTCAGCCACTGATACAATTGCAGCAGTTGACGTTATTACTAGTGCTGAACTGACTAACCAGGGCGACATGGACGTAGCTAACCTGCTGCGTAACTCTGTACCTTCTTTCTCAGTTAACGATCAGCCGATCAGTGATGCAGCAACTCTGGTGCGTCCATTCCAGCTTCGCGGCATGGCTCCGGATCACTCGTTGATTCTGGTAAACAACAAGCGTCGTCACAGAGCCAGCGTTATCGTTTGGTCTGCTGGTGGTATCTCAGACGGTTCTCACGGTGCTGATGTTTCTACTATTCCTGGTATGGCTCTAAAGAGCGTTGAAGTATTGCGTGATGGTGCAGCAGCTCAGTATGGTTCTGATGCTCTTGCCGGCGTAATCAACTTCAAGCTGAAAGATGCAAGTGAAGGTGGTTCAGCTCAGATCCGTATGGGTCAATACGCTGAAGGCGATGGCGACATGGCTTACTTCGCGGGTAACATGGGTATGGAACTTGGTGCCAATGGTTTTGCTAACGTAACCATGGAATACGGTTCATCTGATGAAACTGTTCGTTCAGTCCAGCGCGACGATGCTGCTGCCCTGATCGCTGCAGGATTCCCGGTTGAGGACCCCGCTCAAAAATGGGGCCGTCCTTTTGTTGATAATGATCTTAAATTAGTCGTTAACTTCGGCACTCAGCTGACTGATAGCGTTGAGCTTTACGGTTATGCTAACTACGCCAGCAAAGATGTTGACGGTGGTTTCTACTTCCGTAATCCTCACACCCGTGGTGGTGTTTACGCCAGAACTAATGATAATGGCACGCCAGTTCTCGACACCTCGACTGCCGCCGAAAAGAAAGCGTTAGAACTTGATGACTTTGATGAGCTGCTGGTGGCGGATCTGACTGCTGACGCCGAAGGTGCAAATGGCATAGGTAACTGTAGTGTCTATGTTGTTCCCTCCGGTGATCCAACAAGCACTGCCCTCACTAGTGCACTCGCCGGACTGAAAGCCGATGAAAACTGCTATAACCTCAACGAAGACATTCCTCGAGGCTTTACGCCACGCTTTGGTGGCACCGTTACCGACACCACCTTTATGATGGGTTTGAGAGGCGAGTTGGAAAATGGTCTAACTTGGGATGTCAGTGCATACCGCGGCGAGCACGAAGGCGACTTCTATATTAACAACACTGTTAATGCCAGTATGGGCGCCAATACGCCACGTAACTTCGATCCAGGTCTGTACCGCCAAACTGATGTGAACTTCAATGCTGACTTCACTTATGCTGTAAGCGAAACAGTCAATATCGCATTCGGTGCTGAGCACCGTAATGAAGAATTCACTATTGGCGCTGGTCAAGAAGAGTCATATATTGATGGCGGCCTTGGTGTTCAGGGGTTCAGTACTTCCACTAACGGTTTCCCCGGATTCTCTCCTGATATCGCCGGTGACTTTGATCGTTCAAACGATGCTATCTATGTAGATGGTGAGTGGGATGTTAACGAAGATCTTCTGGTAGCAGCTGCAGTACGTTTCGAAGACTTTGACGGTTTTGGTAGCACGACTAACTACAAGATTGGTGCTAACTACAAGTTAGATGACAACTTCGGTATTCGCGCTACATTGAGCACAGGCTTTAAAGCGCCTACTGCTGGCCAGCTGAATGCGTCTAATATCTCAACGTTGATTGATACAGCTACCAACAAACTGGTTAATGAAGGTGTTATTCCAGCAAGCAATCCCGTTGCAGCTCAAAAAGGTGCTGTCGCTTTGAAGCCAGAAGAGTCTAAAAACTTCACGGTCGGCTTCTTTGGTAGCGTTGGCGAGATTGATATCACGTTTGATTACTTCAACATTGAAGTAACTGATCGTTTGAATCTATCGAAAAACTTTGAGCTTGATGATGCAGATATTGCTGCACTGACAGCTGCTGGTGTTTCTGGTGCTGATGACATTACCGTGTTTAAGTTCTTCACCAATGACTTTGAGACAGAGACCAGTGGTTTTGATCTTATAATGTCAACGAGCACTGACTGGATGGGCGGTACTACTGCTTGGAATCTAGCCTTCAACCACACCGAAACTGAGGTGACTTCACGCGGCGAGTATATTGATGATGACCGCGAGCGAGAAATCGAAGAGCTGTCACCTGACACTCGCTACAACGTTTCTGCTAACCACATGATGGATGGCTGGCGTGCTCTTGCTCGAGTTTCGTACTTTGGTGATTGGTACGATGCCAACCAAAAGATGGTTTATGACGGCGAATACGTAATGGATGTTGAGCTTTCCTATGACCTGAACGAAAGTTCTTCGGTTATGCTCGGAGGCAACAACATCTTTGACGAAGCCGGTTCAACTAAGCATAACGGTGCCGGTGGCGCTGGTAACACGTACAGTGAATTCGCTCCTATGGGCTTCAGTGGCGCGTTTTGGTATGCCAAGTACAGCTACAACTTCTAAGCAACTCCTTATGAGTTAATTGGAAAATCAGTAAAAAGTAAGACAAAAAAGGGTGCCAACTGGCACCCTTTTTTCATATCTAAAACTATAGATTAAATAAAATTATATTAAGTTAAAAGACAGCACTGTTGTGCTGCGATTACCGAAATCTCGGCGGTCCAAATCCACAAAGGTAGACAGCTCTTTAAAACCGGATTTTCTCATCATTCCCGCCGATTCAACATTTTCTGCATGACGGTCAACGAGTAATATCTCAGCCCCTAAATTCGGGGCTCGCTGAATAATATCTTCCAGTAGGCCCGTGCCAATCCCCCGGCCGCTATAATCTTTATGTACAACCACATCAGCAATATAGACTGCTGATCTCGCCTTGCTATATTTCAGATAGCTTTCTGGTAGGGCATCTGGATGATAAAAAACCGCCAAGCCCACCGGCTGTTTGTCACTGTAGGCAACCAATGCCGAAGCCTGCCCAGATACGATTAAGGTAAATTCACTGTCGACGCCATCTACAGGCAAATAGTTCCACGGATTAGCACCGTGGTGAAAAAGAAATTTTTTTAATTTGTCCAGTTCGCTCAAATTAGCCAGTCGATAATCAATCATATTTTAATTTTATCCTCTCTATAAAAACAAAAAAACTTTTCGCATTTAGGCCTTTATGTTTTTATAGTAATCCTACGGCTTTACCTGTTGCCCATATATTTGAGATGTCAGGGACCGCCAATAAACTGATCGCTAGCTGACTAGACTCCATTAATTATTTTGAGTAAGGCCTTAGCTACAGCAGTCGATGAACCTGGATTTTGCCCGGTGATAATCAAACCATCAACTACCGCCAGTGGATGCCAATCTTCAATCTTCTGGTATAAGCCGCCCATTGCCACAAGCTCATCTTCGAGCAAATAGGGCACTACATTGGTTAGTTCCACCGCAGCCTCTTCGCTGTTGCTAAAGCCAGTGACCTTTTTGCCCATAACCAGGGGATCACCGTTTGCAGCCTTGGCCTTGAGTAACACTGCTGGAGCATGACATACAGTGGCTACAGGCTTGCCTGCAGCAATGAACGCTTCGATAAGGGCAATTGAGTCAGCATCATTGTGCAGGTCCCAGAGAGGGCCGTGGCCGCCGGGATAAAACACCGCGTCAAAATCATCTGCCTGCGCTGTTGATAGTTTCACCGTATTGGCCAGAGCAGTCTTTGCCGCTGTGTCATCTTCGAACCTATGAGTCGCATCGGTCAAAAAGCCGGGCTCGCTGCTCTTGGGGTCCAGTGGCGGTTGGCCACCCATTGGCGAGGCAAGAGTAACCGAGGCACCAGCATCTAATAGACTGTAATAGGGGCTGGCAAATTCTTCCAGCCAAAAGCCTGTTTTATGGCCGGTGTCACCCAGTTGATCATGTGAGGTTAAAACAATTAATACATTCATTGGATAGATCCTTTTGGGTGTTTTTTAATGGTCAGTATTTTCTAGAGTTTAGAGCAAGGTATTGATTATAAGTCGCGCTACCTACGCCGCTCTTTCCGCGCGACATTCATAGGAGCCCATTTCAAATTCACGGCAGATCAAAGGGCGGTTTTCGTAGATCGAACACATAAAGGTATCGCGATCTATCGCCGAGCACCAACCATCATCTAAGCGCAGCATGGTCTCTGCGCCCCACTGATCCACAGAGATATGCTCAGCTGGCACACCTGTATCGGTGATGATCATCACCTCCAAGCGGCAGCAGCTAGCCTGACAGGTTGAACAGCTGACCTCGGGTTCCACTAGATTTGTTACATTAATAGTCATCTATACTAGTCTCTAGTAACCCTTTGTAGGTTTAGTATTTTGTTGAGTTCAATCTATTTGAAAGGGGTTTAGGCACTAATAAGGTTGTACCATTCACACTGCTTTTTTCCGCTAACTCAAGTATTTTTAATACTTCAACTGCATCTTCAGGATCGACCGGATTGTCAGTGCCTGATTCTATAGCTTCGCAGATTTCAGCATAATACTTCTGATAGCAACCCTGCTCGGTTTTAATCAGTTCGCTCGAAGACTCAAAATATAAACGCCCATGGTCTTGGGTATCTTCGACTCCATAGCCTCTGTCATTGGGAGTCATGCCGTTCTTTAACTGCGGCTCTTGAGGGTCCAGTCCATACTTGATGTAACTGCCCTTGGTTCCCTCGAGGCGAAAACGGTTATTTGGCGCGGCGGAAAAGCAACTGGCATGAAGAACTACTTCAAGGTTTTGATAGTGGAGCAACACGTGAAAATAATCTGTGGTTTCAGAACCTTCTCTCAGGGGTAGGCATCTTGCTGTAAGGGCATCGGGCAAGCCAAAAAGGCTAACGGCCTGGTCAACCAAATGAGAGCCTAAATCGAACCATATTCCCGACCCCAGGCCAGCCTGTTCTCGCCATCGCTGTCGAACTACAGGGCGAAACCGATCGAAGTGAGATTCAAATAAACGCACATCGCCGACCACTGCTTGATCGAGCAGTTTTTTCACCGTTAGAAAGTCACCGTCCCAGCGCCGGTTATGGAATACCGACAGCAGCAGGGACCGTTCACGAGCAATCTCAATCAGCTCCTGTGCTTCTATGCTGGTGGTCACCATGGGCTTTTCCACAACAACATTGAGCCCGTTTTCTAAGCACTGTTTGGCAATCGGGTAATGGGCATCATTGGGCGCGGTAATAACCACTAAATCAACATCGGCACTGGATATTAAGTCCTGTGCGGTTTCAAAAATTGTAGCTTGGGGGTATTCACTTGCAACTGCGTCTTTCTGGGAGCTACTTATGGCCACGAGTTGAAATGAGTCCGATGCATTGATTAGGGGGATATGAAATGTTTTGGCCGAGTAACCACAGCCTATTACACCCACTTTTAACATTCTTATGCCCTTGAAAAATCACTATTGTACTACCGCAGCGCTAACTATATTGCGCGAATCAAGAAATAGGTATCAATGGGTTTGAGTGTATCTCTAGTGCCTTTTAGTACCTTTTAGTACCTTTTAGTACCTTTTAGTTCTCTCTAGTGCGCTAGAGAAAACTAGAGCCTGATTAAAGCACCCTAGTTTCGCCTAGACTCCAGTCACAAGCCCTTAGTGACTCCTGTGCTGGGATTACAACAGGTCGAAGCGGTCAAGGTTCATCACCTTGACCCAAGCTGCCACGAAGTCTCTTACAAGCCGTTCACGGCCATCAGCGCTGGCATAGACTTCTGCATAGGCGCGCAGTACTGAGTTGGAGCCAAAGACTAGCTCATTGCGAGTGCCGCTGTACTTCAACTCGCCGCTGCTGCGATCCCGACCCTCGAACAGTTCAGCTGTATCATTTACTGCCTTCCACTCAGTGCCCATATCCAACAGATTGACGAAGAAGTCATTGCTCAGCACCCCCACCTGATCGGTGAAGACACCCTGTTGGCCACCGTTGTGATTGGCACCTAGCACTCGCAGTCCTCCCACCAGTACTGTCAGTTCCGGTGCGGTCAGTGTCAACAATTGCGCGCGGCTAATCAGTAGGGCCTCGGTGGTTGCACCTATGTTGCCCTGTCGGTAGTTGCGGAAACCATCGGCCCGAGGCTCGAGCACCGCAAAGGACTCAACATCGGTCTGAGCCTGAGAGGCATCCACGCGCCCCGGTGTAAACGGCACCTCGATTGGCACACCGGCAAGCTTGGCTGCGTGCTCGACGCCAACGCTACCGGCGAGCACGATCATGTCTGCCAGAGATAGAGTGGGAGAAGCCGTTTGCAGTTGACTCAGCTTGCTCAGAGTACCTATTACGTCTTGGTTTACCGCCCAGTCCTTCTGTGGCACCAGAGCCAGACGAGCACCGTTAGCACCGCCACGCTTGTCGCCACCGCGATAGGTTGAGGCCGAAGCCCAGGCAACGGACACCAGCTCGCTAACCGATAGGCCCGAAGCGGCGATCTGCTC
>CAWLBR010000056.1:0-12986 GCA_963855085.1 Gammaproteobacteria bacterium | reverse complement strand
TTACTTTTTTATGGGATGACAGAGTTTACTTTTTTGATGGAATGACAGAGTTTACTTTTTTATGGGATGACAGAGTTTACTTTTTTGATGGGATGACAGAGTTTACTTTTTTATGGGATGACAGAGTTTACTTTTTTGATGGAATGACAGAGTTTACTTTTTTGTCAGGATGACACCGGTGTGGTTCGAGATGTCAGATTTGCAGTTCAACGCCACAATCATTTAATGTCATCCCGACAGAGCGCCGCGACGAGGGATCTCAGTCAGGTTCCCCGGCAACAAACATAATCACCCCAAATGTCAAACAGGTCCCCATGAGCGCACTCACAGAAATCCAAACATTCTTACCCTGCGCCACACCGGACCGCTGGATCGAAAACGCCCTAGAAAACCAATCGCTAATGCTCATCGATCACGCCAACTGTGAAAAGAAGGCGGCGAGCACTGCCCTAAGCCTAATCAACCGCTATACCGACAATTTCGAATTACTCAATAAAATGTCCCGCCTAGCCCGTGAAGAAATGCGCCACTTCGAGCAGGTCATAGCCCTGATGAAACGTCGAAAAATTCCCTATGAGCATGTCTCCGCCTCACGCTATGCCGCAGGTCTGCGTGACTTGGCGCGCAAAGAGGATCCCGCAAAACTGATCGATGTGCTGATTATCGGTGCCTTTATTGAGGCCCGCTCTTGCGAACGCTTTGCCCTCTTAGCACCCCATCTGGATGCGGAATTGGAAAAGTTTTATCTGTCGCTGTTGAAGTCTGAAGCACGCCACTACCAGGATTATTTAAAGCTGGCAAAAACCGTCGCTGGCGACCAGTCGATAGATGACCGCATTGAGCTAATCGCCGGTCGTGAGCGCGAGCTTATTGAATCAGCGGACACCCAGTTCCGTTTTCACTCCGGGCCTGTTGGCTAGAGATCAACCGAGCAAATTTGATAGACATTAAAAAAGGCAGCCTAGGCTGCCTTTTTTAATGCTCGGGATAATCACCGCGCTAACTGATGCTTAGCGATCTTCCACTGCAGGGTAGTCACGTACATCTGCGCCTGTATATAACTGGCGAGGACGGCCGATACGGTAGGGATGAGTAATCATCTCGTTCCAGTGTGAGATCCAGCCAACGGTGCGACCCGTGGCAAAAATAACGGTAAACATCTCAACTGGAATACCCAGTGCCTTGAGAATAATACCCGAGTAGAAGTCGACGTTGGGGTAGAGCTTCTTGCTGATAAAGTACTCATCTTCAAGGGCGATCTTCTCCAGCTTCTTGGCCAGACGGAACAGTGGATCATTCTCCAGTCCCAATACAGCCAGAACTTCATCGCAGCTCTCGCGCATAACCGTGGCGCGGGGATCGTGGTTTTTATAAACGCGGTGACCAAAGCCCATCAAGCGGAATGGATCGCTCTTGTCTTTGGCTTTGGCTACATAGGCTTCGATGTTGTCTTCGTGACCAATCTCTTCGAGCATATCCAGCACAGCTTCGTTGGCGCCGCCGTGAGCAGGCCCCCAGAGTGCAGCAATACCAGCAGCTATACAGGAGAATGGGTTGGCGCCAGTTGAGCCAGCCAGACGGACTGTTGAGGTAGAGGCGTTCTGCTCGTGATCTGCGTGGAGCAGGAAGATACGGTCCATGGCTTTGGCAATTGCCGGCTGAACGACGTAGGGCTCGCAGGGCGTGCCAAACATCATGTGCAGGAAGTTCTCTGAATAGGACAGGGAGTTATCGGGGTAGATAAACGGCTGGCCAGTAAAGTGCTTGTGGCACATTGCAGCAATGGTTGGGATCTTGGCAATTAGACGGTGAGCAGAAATCTTGCGGTGCTCTTCATTATTAATGTCCAGCGAGTCATGATAAAAAGATGACATGGCACCCACCACACCCACAAGCATGGCCATTGGGTGTGCGTCATAGCGAAAACCACTGATAAAGGCCTCAACTGAACGGTTTACCATGGTGTGATATTTGATGGTATTGACGAACTCGGCTTTCTCTTCTGCGTTGGGCAGAGCGCCTTCGAGAAGCAGGTAGCAGGTCTCCAGATAATCGGATTTTGCAGCCAGCTGCTCAATCGGATAACCGCGGTGCAGCAGGATGCCCTTGTCGCCGTCGATATAGGTAATATCAGACTGACAGGCCGCCGTTGCTGAGAATCCGGGGTCATAGGTAAAAACATTGTGCGAGCCCAGCGTGCCTATATCTATGACATCTTGGCCTAGTGTGCCCTTGAGAATCGGTAGCTCAATGGGAGCTTGACCTTCGATGGTTAGGGTAGCTTTACGATTACTCATGCAGGATCCTCTGGTGCAACTTGGTGGTTAGGGCGGAAATTTCGAGGAGCAACTATAGATGTTCGGGGCAAATTGTCAATACTGGCGGCCCTTCTGCCTGCTTTAAATCGGCTTTTATACTAGCTTAAACCGCTTGATTAGATAGCGGATATTCATCAGTAAAATGCTTTGGCATGATCTAAGTGGTAATTTTTGCCTCGGGGTAGGGCGGTTCTGCATAAAGTCCAGTCGGATAATTGCTGGAGGGCTTTTTAGGCTTAGATGTTTCCTATTTTGTTTCATACCTGCGGATTGAATTTAACCCACCTAGTAACTATACTGCTGCGCCATCAACACCGTGCTTATGTTGCTGTTTTTAGTGCCCAGTGTTTCTTGACCCTATATTGTAACAAGTTGCTTAAAATTAATTGAATTCAGTATAAATTCATCTCCGATTTGTCGGATCACTACTTTTAAGGTATCACCCGCCGTGGACAAAAAAAGACCAGTCAATCTTGATCTTGGAACTATCAGTCTTCCAATAACTTCATACGTATCGATCTTGCACCGAGTCTCTGGTGTGATTTTGTTTTTCTCCGTCGCGATCTTTCTCTGGCTACTCGAAGGCAGTCTCTCTTCAGAACAGGGTTTTAAAGAGGTCAAGGCGCTTTTCGCCAATCCACTGTGCCAGTTTATTATCTGGGGCAGCCTGGCTGCACTGGCCTATCATGTAGTTGCTGGTATCCGGCACCTGATTATGGATATGGGTTTTGGTGAAGACTCCTTTGAAACCGGTCGCGCAACAGCTTGGGCTGCAGTGGTAATCGCAGCCGTCATTATCGTAGTAGTCACAGGGTGGGTTTTCTTATGGTAACTAACGTCACTAGCCTCGGTCGCAGTGGTTTGTCCGATTGGCTTATTGCACGAGTCTCAGCCTATGTGATGACCGCATACCTGATCTTTATTGTCGGCTATCTGATGCTGACTCCAGACCTTAACTACACGCAATGGGCAGCTTTAAATAGCTCCTTGCCGATGCGTATGTTTAGTCTGGTAACCATTCTCTCGATCGCGGCTCACGCCTGGATCGGAATGTGGTGTGTTTTAACCGACTATATAACAGTGCGATTGATTGGGCCAAAAGCCACTGCACTGCGTATTATTTTTCAGTTGGGCATGATAGCAATTACCTTGCTATACGTGGTCTGGGCTATCGATATTCTCTGGGGAATCTAAGTAAATGGCTAACATTAGAACAATGACTTTCGACGCCGTAATTGTTGGCGGCGGTGGATCTGGAATGCGCGCTGCGCTGCAGCTGGCTCAGTCTGGATATAAGACAGCGGTAATCACCAAAGTATTTCCAACTCGCTCGCACACGGTTTCAGCCCAGGGTGGCATTACCTGTGCAATTGCCAGTGATGATCCCAATGATCAGTGGCAGTGGCATATGTATGACACTATTAAAGGCGCTGACTTTATTGGTGATCAGGAAGCGATTGAATATATGTGTCAAACCGGCCCGGAAGCGATTTTCGAGCTTGAGCACATGGGTTTGCCATTCTCCCGCACCGAAGAAGGCCGTATCTATCAGCGTCCCTTTGGCGGCCAGTCGAAAGACTTTGGCAAGGGCGGCCAGGCGGCTCGTACCTGTGCTGCAGCTGACCGTACCGGTCACGCGCTGTTGCACACGCTGTATCAGGGTAACCTGAAAAACGAGACAACCTTTTTAAACGAATGGTTTGCCCTCGATATTGTTAAGAACTCTGACAACGCCGTAGTCGGTGTTATGGCGCTTAATATTGAAACTGGCGAGACCGTTTACGTTAAATCCAAGGCCACTGTATTCGCCACTGGCGGCGCAGGGCGGATTTATGCTTCTACTACTAACGCACACATCTGCACTGGCGACGGAATTGGCATGGCGCTGCGCGCTGGCTTCCCGGTTCAAGATATTGAAATGTGGCAGTTTCACCCAACAGGTATTCACGGTGCCGGCACATTGGTAACCGAGGGCTGTCGTGGTGAAGGTGGTTATTTGGTGAATAAGGATGGCGAGCGCTTTATGGAGCGTTACGCACCCAATGCCAAAGATCTTGCCGGCCGCGATGTGGTTGCGCGCTCTATGGTTCTTGAGATTTTGGAAGGTCGCGGCTGTGGTCCAGATGGCGATCACGTCTATCTTAAGCTCGATCATCTCGGCGAAGAAACCCTCAACGCTAAGTTGCCAGGCATTCTTGAATTGTCTCGTACCTTTGCTCACGCGGATCCGGTTAAAGAGCCGATTCCAGTGGTACCTACCTGTCACTATATGATGGGTGGTATTCCCACCAACGTTAACGGCCAGGCTCTGACTGTTGACGACGAAGGCAATGATCATGTGATCGAAGGCTTTTACGCCTGCGGCGAAGCAGCCTGTGTGTCGGTTCACGGCGCCAACCGTCTGGGTGGCAATTCGCTGCTTGATCTGGTTGTATTTGGTCGTGCTTCGGGCATGTTTATTGAGAAGCAGCTGCGTGAAGGTATAGATCTTAAAGATGCCAGTGAAGCGGATATTGAAGCGGCTATGGCCGGTTTGAATCACCTCAATGACTCCACTGGTGGCGAGAATGCCGCTGTGTTGCGCGGTGAGCTGCAAACCATTATGCAAAATTACTTTGGCGTCTTCCGTCGCGGTGACTTTATGCAGGAAGGTATTGCCAAGTTGGCAGCGCTGCGTCCAAGGATCAAAAATGTTGCCTTGAGTGACAAGAGCAACGCCTTCAATACCTCACGTATCGAAGCGTTGGAGCTGCAAAATTTGTTTGAAGTGGCTGAAGCTACAGCAATTACCGCCGAAGCGCGCACCGAAAGCCGCGGCGCTCACGCTCGCGAAGACTTTCAAGAGCGCGACGATATTAACTGGTTGTGCCACTCAGTGTTTTTCCCCACAGATAAGCGAGTGGGCAAGCGCGGTGTCAATTTCACACTGAAAACACGCGAAGCTTTTGAACCCTCAATTCGTACCTATTAATAGGGGCTAACAGAATTATGTTAAATGTAAGTATTTATCGCTATAACCCAGAAGTTGACTCTGAGCCTTATATGCAAGACTTTGAGTTCGACACTCAGGGCAAAGACATTATGGTTTTGGATGTACTTGAGAAGCTTAAGATTGAAGATCCCACACTGGTCTTTCGCCGCTCATGTCGCGAAGGCGTCTGTGGCTCCGACGGTATGAACATCTCCGGTAAAAATGGATTGGCCTGTGTCACGCCGCTGTCTTCAGCTGTGAAGAAAAACAAGCTGGTGATTCGTCCGCTGCCTGGTCTGCCTGTGATTCGCGACCTAGTCATCGATATGAGCCAGTTCTACGCTCAGTACGAGAAAATTCAGCCCTACATGATTAACAATACGCCGGCACCGGCTATTGAGCGTCTGCAGTCTCAAGAAGAGCGCGCCAAATTGGATGGACTCTATGAGTGCATTCTCTGTGCTTGCTGTTCAACAGCCTGTCCTTCGTTCTGGTGGAACCCGGATAAGTTTATTGGTCCATCCGGTCTGTTGCAGGCTTACCGCTTTTTAGCTGACAGCCGCGATACTGCGACTGAAGCGCGTCTTGCCAATCTCGATGACCCGTTCAGTGTATTCCGCTGCCACGGCATCATGAACTGTGTTCAGGTCTGTCCAAAAGGGCTAAACCCGACAAAAGCAATTGGCCATATTCGCGATATGTTGATCAGAACAGCGACTTAGCATGTAAATACCCCCTGTCAGAAGGGTGGTAGTGATTTGCTTTACTTTAACGGCCAGTTTTTACTGGCCGTTTCTGTATTAGAGGTTTAGAATACCGCCCAATAAACACGCTGATTTCTACCACCTGAAAGGGGAATAATAGTAATGCCTGAGGGCCCTATGGAGCACTTTGTTCGCTCCTCTCACTTTTCCGGTGGCAACGCTGCTTACATAGAAGATCTCTACGACACCTATCTGCATGATCGCAATGCGGTTCCAGAGCAGTGGAGTAGCTTTTTCGATACCTTGCCGCGCACCAACGGCAGCACCGCACCCGATATTTCCCATGCCACCATCGTGCAGCACTTTGAGCTGCTCGGCCGCCGTCAAGCGCGCCCGACTCCAGCACCTGGCTCTGGTGGTATTCATCTTCAGCATGAGCGCAAGCAGGTTAAGGTCGTTCAGTTAATCAGCTCCTACCGCTTTCGAGGGCATCAGAAAGCCAATCTGGATCCCCTGGGATTGATGGTTCGCGAACATGTGCCCGATCTGGATCTGCATTTTCACGGTCTTACAGACGCTGACTTGGATACCACATTCCAGACTGGCCCGCTGTATTTTGGCAAGCAGGAAGCGACTCTGCGTGAAATTGTTGAATCTTTGGAAGAAACTTACTGCGGCTCCCTTGGCGCCGAGTACATGCACATCACTTCTTTTTCCGAGAAGCAGTGGCTGGCCCAGCGTTTTGAAAGCGTGCGCTCCAAGCCAACCTACGGTGACGAGGCGCGAGTTGATGTACTCAACCGCCTAACCGCTGCTGAAGGTTTGGAAAAGCATCTTGACTCAAAATATCCCGGCACCAAGCGTTTTGGTCTCGAGGGTGGCGAAAGTCTGATCCCTTTGCTCGATTGTCTAGTGCGTCGCGCTGGTGAATATGGCGGCAAAGAAATTGTTATGGCCATGGCCCACCGCGGTCGTCTTAACGTGCTGGTCAATATTCTCGGTAAAAATCCCGCAGAACTGTTTGAAGAATTTGAAGGCAAGCGCCTAGTTAACACCTCAGGCGATGTGAAATATCACCAGGGCTTTTCATCCAATGTGATGACTCCCGGTGGTGAAGTACACATGGCGCTGGGCTTTAACCCGTCGCACCTTGAGATTTCATGCCCAGTTGTTATCGGCTCTGGTCGCGCTCGTCAAGATCGACGTGACGACAAAACCGGTGAGAAAGTTGTGCCTATCCTGATGCACGGTGATGCGGCATTTGCCGGTCAGGGTGTGGTTATGGAAACCTTCCAGCTATCTCAGACTCGCGCTTACAAGACCGGCGGCTCGATCCATATTGTGATCAACAACCAGGTCGGCTTTACCACTAGTCGCCAGGACGATGCTCGCTCAACGGAATACTGTACCGACATCGCCAAGATGGTTCAGGCGCCGATTCTCCATGTTAATGGCGACAATCCAGACGCAGTGATGTTCGCGGCCATGTTGGCGACGGATTACCGCTATGAGTTTGGCAAAGACGTCGTTATCGATTTAGTCTGCTACCGCCGTCGCGGTCACAACGAAACCGATGAGCCGTCTTCGACTCAGCCGTTGATGTACGACGTGATTCGCAAGCACTCCACCACTCGCGAGCTGTACTCGCAGAAGCTGGTCTCTGAAGGTGTTGTTACCCAAGATCAAGCCAATGAAATGTCCAATGACTATCGCGCTCGATTAGATAAGGGCGAGTTTGTTGTACACAACCTGGTTCGTGAGCCTGACACTAGCTTGTTTGTCGATTGGGAACCCTATCTGGGCCACGATTGGCGCACCCCAGCGACTACAAGTCTGGATCTTAAAGCGCTGCAGAACGTCGCCGCTAAGATTATCGATATTCCCGATGGTATAAAGGTACAGCGTCAGGTCAGCAAAATTTATGATGATCGCCGCAAGATGGCCGGTGGCGCACTGCCACTGAACTGGGGCATGGCTGAATTGCTGGCCTACGGTACGCTGTTGGAAGAGGGCTATCCGATCCGCTTTACCGGTCAGGATGTCCGTCGCGGTACCTTCTCTCACCGTCACGCTGTAGTGTTTAATCAAAACAATGGCGAAGCCTATTTGCCCTTGGCCAATATGTCTGACGACCAGCCGCAGTTTGATATCTATGACTCGGTGTTATCTGAAGAAGCGGTACTGGCCTTTGAGTATGGCTATGCCACTACTGCGCCTAAAGGCTTAATTATCTGGGAAGCGCAGTTTGGTGATTTCGCCAACGGCGCACAGGTCGTAATCGATCAGTTTATCGCCAGTGGCGAGCACAAGTGGGGCCGTCTCTCTGGTCTGACTATGCTGTTGCCTCACGGTTTTGAAGGGCAGGGGCCAGAGCATTCCTCGGCACGCCTCGAGCGCTTCCTGCAACTCTGTGCTGAGCACAATATGCAGGTAGTGAACCCCACCACTCCAGCACAAATTTTCCACCTGCTGCGTCGCCAAGCGATTCGACCCATGCGTCGCCCACTGATTATTATGAGTCCTAAGTGGATTCTGCGTCACAAGCTTGCAACCTCCTCTCTGGAAGAGTTGGCCGGCGGTAAGTTCCTGGATGTTATGCCTGAGAAAGAGCTGGATGCTGACAAGGTTACTCGCGTGGTGCTCTGCTCCGGTAAGGTTTATTACCACCTGCTGGAAGAGCGTATGGCTCGTGGCATCGACAATATTGCTCTAGTGCGCATTGAGCAGCTATACCCCTTCCCAGATATAGAATTGGAAGAGGTATTGAAACCCTATTCTAAGCTCAAAGATGTTATCTGGTGTCAGGAAGAACCGATGAATCAGGGTGCCTGGTATAGCAGTCAGCACCATATGCGACATGTATTACAGGGTATAGATCCAATGCTCCACCTGCGTTATGTAGGCCGTACCAGCTCTGCTGCACCGGCTTGTGGCTATATGTCCGCGCACTTGGAAGAACAAAAACAATTTATCGATGAAGCTCTCGCGCCAGACGCGTAGAGAGGCTTGTAAAAAAAGATTCGTAAAAAAAGACTCGTAAAAACGACTCGTAACATAGGAAAAAAATTAGATGGCCACTGAAATTAAGGCACCGACATTCCCAGAATCTGTTCAAGAAGGTTCTCTGGCAACTTGGCACAAGCAGGTTGGTGAAACGGTTAAGCGCGACGAACTGCTGGTTGATATTGAAACCGACAAAGTGGTGTTGGAAGTTGTTGCTCCAGCCGCTGGTGTACTGGCAGAGATTTTCAAAGCAGAGGGCGATATCGTGCTCAGCAATGAAATCATTGCCCGCATTGAAGAGGGTGCTGAAGCACCTGCTCCCAGTGCTGCTGCAGTTGCCGAGGCTATTGCCGAAGCGCCAGAGGCAACTGCCTCAGGTGGTCTGATTAACCCAGCCGCGCGCAAGCTCGCTGAAGAACGCAATATAGATGTAGCGCAAATTGTCGGCACCGGCAAAGGCGGACGCATCACTAAAGAAGACGTAGTCAACTACAAGGCACCAGCAGCTGCTCCTGCAACTCCTGCACCGGCAGCTAAGGCTGCGGTTGCCGAGCCAGTATTGGAAGTGGGTGACCGAGTTGAGCGTCGAGTGCCAATGACTCGCATGCGTTCACGTATTGCTGAGCGTCTATTAGAAGTGACTCAAACCACTGCATCATTGACTACGTTTAATGAAGTAGACATGACTGCGCTGATGGATCTGCGCAAGCAATACAAAGAAGAGTTCACCAAGATACACAACGGTACGCGTCTTGGCTTTATGGGCTTCTTCGTCAAGGCTGCGGTTGAATCACTAAAACGCTTCCCATCAGTGAACGCTTCAATCGATGGCAGCGACATTGTCTATCACGGCTATCAGGATGTGGGTGTAGCTGTCTCCACTGATCGTGGTTTGGTGGTTCCAGTGTTGCGCAACGCCGAGAACATGAGCATTGCGAATATTGAAAACGGCATTTACGACTATGCTATGAAAGCGCGTGACGGCAAATTGACCATCGACGAGATGACTGGCGGAACCTTCACTATCACCAATGGTGGGGTCTACGGGTCACTGATCTCAACGCCGATTATCAATCCACCCCAGTCAGCGATTTTGGGTATGCACAAGATTCAGGAGCGCCCAGTGGCGGTCAACGGTCAGGTAGTGATTCGCCCGATGATGTACTTGGCGATGTCCTACGATCATCGCATAATCGATGGCAAGGGCGCAGTACAGTTCCTGGTTACGATGAAAGAATTACTTGAAGATCCAGCTAAGATATTACTTGAAATATAAACCATACGTCTTTGATATATATAGGAAATACAATGTCAGAAAAATATGATGTAATCGTTATCGGTAGTGGCCCTGCAGGCTATGTATCGGCTATTCGCGCCGCTCAGTTGGGTCTCAAGACCGCCTGTATTGAAAAGTGGAAAGATGCTGAAGGCAAGGGCGTTAACGGCGGAACCTGCCTTAATGTTGGCTGTATCCCCTCCAAGACATTACTCGATAGCTCGTTCAAATATCACGAAGCGAAAGAAGAGCTCGGCATTCACGGTATCAGCACCGAAGGTGTAAAAATTGATATTGCCGCGATGCTCGAGCGCAAAGATAAGATCATCAAACAGTTTACTGGCGGCATAGTTGGTCTGTTTAAGGCTAATGGCGTTACCGGTTTATACGGTACAGGCAAATTGCTTAACGGCAAGAAAGTCGAGCTTACTGACAATGACGGCAATGTCTCGGTTCTTGAAGCTAACAACGTGATTCTCGCCTCAGGCTCTCTGCCTATCGCGATTCCTGTTGCACCGGTTGATGGCGACTTAATCGTCGACTCTACTGGCGCCTTGGAAATTGGCGCAGTGCCCAAACGTCTCGGCGTGATCGGCGCTGGCGTTATTGGCCTTGAGTTGGGTTCGGTTTGGAATCGTCTTGGTTCTGAAGTCGTCCTACTTGAAGCCATGGAAGACTTCCTAGCGATTATGGATAAAGGTATTGCTAAAGAGTCGAAGAAAATCTTTAAGAAGCAGGGTCTAGATATTCGTCTTGGCGCTCGCGTTACTGGCACTGAGATCAAGGACAAAGAAGTCCATGTCACCTATGTGATGACAGATGGTTCAGAGCAAAAAGAAGTCTTCGATAAACTGATTGTCTGTGTTGGTCGCCGTCCCTTTACCGATGGCCTGCTGGCCCCCGAGAGTGGTGTCCAGCTAGACGAACGCGGTTCAATTTTTGTCAATGATCAGTGTGCCACCAACGTTCCTGGCGTTTACGCCATTGGCGATTTGGTTCGTGGGCCTATGTTGGCGCACAAAGGGTCTGAAGAGGGCGTGATGGTTGCCGAGATAATCGCCGGCCACAAAGCCCAGATGAACTACGATATAGTGCCAAACGTTATCTACACTCACCCGGAAGTGGCTTCAGTAGGCCAAACGGAAGAGCAAATTAAGGCCGCTGGTCTGCCTTATAACGTCGGTAGCTTTCCCTTTGCTGCCGTGGGTCGCGCTGTTGCGGCTAACGACACAGATGGCATGGTGAAGATTATTGCTCACGCTGACACTGATCGTATTCTTGGCTGTCACATAGTCGGGCCAAGCGCTGCCGATTTGGTACAGCAGGTCGCTATCGCCATGGAATTTGGCTCCAGTGCAGAAGATCTCGGAATGACCGTATTTAGTCATCCGACCCTATCAGAGGCTGTGCATGAAGCCGCTCTGGCAGTCAACGGCGCGGCTATTCATATGCCGAATCGCAAACGCCGCTAAACCGCAGTAATCGTTAAACGGAGTTGTCATCAGGCAGCTCCGTTGTTTTATTCATTAAAAAAATTTACGGGAACCAAAGTATGAACCTGCATGAATATCAGGGTAAGCAGCTGTTTGCCGAATATGGACTGCCAGTGTCGCAAGGCATTGCAGCAGAAACCGTAGCGGAAGCTGTAGCCGCTGCCGACGTAATTGGTGGTGATAAGTGGGTCGTTAAGGCTCAGGTACACGCTGGTGGTCGCGGTAAAGCGGGCGGCGTTAAGCTGGTTAGCTCGAAAGCCGAAATCGAAGCATTCTCTGAAAAGTGGCTGGGTAAGAACCTAGTTACCTATCAAACTGATGCCAAAGGTCAGCCGGTTAGCCGCATCCTGGTAGAGACTTGCACTGAGATTGATCAAGAGCTGTATTTAGGCGCTGTGGTTGATCGTGGTTCACGCCGCATTATCTTTATGGCCTCCACCGAAGGCGGTGTTGAGATCGAGAAAGTAGCGGAAGAAACTCCAGAAAAGATTCTTAAAGCGATTATTGATCCTGTTACTGGCGCACAGCCATACCAAGGTCGTGATCTGGCCTTCAAACTGGGCCTGAAAGGCGTTCAGATTAAGCAATTTGTAAAGATCTTCTTAGGTCTGGCCAAGCTGTTTAAAGAGAAAGATCTTGAGCTGCTCGAAGTTAACCCGCTGGTTATCACTGACGAGGGCAACCTTCATTGCCTCGACGCCAAAGTGATTATCGATGGCAACGCGATGTACCGTCAGCCCGCGATTAAAGCGATGCACGATCCCTCACAGGAAGATGCTCGTGAAGCCCATGCTGCTTCTTTTGAACTGAACTATGTTGCCCTCGACGGCAATATTGGTTGCATGGTCAATGGTGCTGGTCTGGCCATGGGTACTATGGACATCGTGCATCTGCACGGCGGCTCGCCCGCTAACTTCCTCGATGTAGGCGGCGGCGCGACCAAAGAACGTGTAGTTGAAGCGTTCAAAATTATTCTTTCTGACACTAATGTTAAAGCGGTACTGATCAACATCTTCGGCGGTATCGTGCGCTGTGATCTGATTGCTGACGGCGTGATTGGTGCGGTTGAAGAAGTTGGCGTTAAAATTCCAGTGGTTGTGCGTCTGGAAGGTAACAATGCCGAATTGGGAACTAAGAAGCTGGCCGAATCCGGTCTGGCAATTATTGCAGCAACCAGTCTGACTGATGCGGCACAGCAAGTTGTTAAAGCTGCGGAGGCTA
>CAWLBR010000055.1:0-13039 GCA_963855085.1 Gammaproteobacteria bacterium | reverse complement strand
ATTTACCTGATCATTTACCTAATCAATTACAAGAGTCAGACAATCTGAAGTTAGTGATTTGGGAAATTCCCGAACGCTATCTCTCGGTTGCCTATTCCCAGAGCACTAAATTTTAAGACGAGCCTTCAAGCACAAGCACCTTAGCTCTAAAAACATAGATAGGGATATCAGATGATCAACAGACCACAGCCCTCAGCAATAAGATTGTTACAGACTCTCATATTGAGCTGTCTTTCCTTTTCCAGCTTCGCCAACGAAGCTGCGCTCTATGATTTGGCACCGCCGGACTCAGCATTTCTGCGGATCATTAATCTACAGAAAAACACTACTACAGAGGAGATAGCACTGCATATAGGAAATAAACGACTATCCACCGGCGCCTATTGCAGTGCCTCTGAGTTTATTTACCTGCCTGCCGGCGACTATAGCCAGCAAATGAACGGTTTACCCTGGAAGGGCATTCTGCAGCCCGGCAAGGCCTACTCCTTACTGGTTGGGGATAAGACTGTGACGCTGCTGAAGGATTACCGCGCCGAGGATTCACGGCGGGGAATGCTGGTGGTTTATAACTTTTCCAATCGCTCTAAGCTGAGCCTCACAACGGCTAAATCTGCTCGGCCGGTTCTGACCCATATTCGCCAAAATGCATCGGCAGCCCGGGGGATTAACCCCCTAAAGAGTGCTTTTTCGGTGGTCGACAGTGGCGATATTGAGGCTGTGAGTCTTGCGCTTACCAAGGCGATGATTTTCCAGCCCGGGGTTCTCTCGAGTTTGTTTATCTGCTCCGACCAGAGCGGTCTATTTACCCGTTGGGCGGATAGAGTGGGTGGACGTTAAATGAATCTGGTTTTGTGGTTAAAAGGAGTCAGTCTCATTTTACTCTGGGTTATTTTGAGCAGTACTGTGGCCAGTAACACTGATACTGCAGACTCAAATGCAAAACCTATAAAAAATTCACTCTGCGCCGCGGCGGCCAGCGCTGAGAACTACAGCGGTGCTTTTCTAAAAAGTTTTAAAACCCTGCAACTAGGTGAACACAACTGGTTGTTTCGGGATATGGACTTAAAGCGCGCCTATGGCCCCAGGGCGCCGGGCTATAAAAGCTTGCAGCAGTTACAGCAGCTATTGCAGATCCGGGGCATCAGGCTGGTTATGGTGCCAATTCCGGGGCGGGCGCTGGTGCACCCGGAGTACCTGGGTGAGATCGACTACGATATACAGCGTGGACGAAAGTCCTACAGCCAATATCTCGAGCAACTTCGCAGCATCGATATTGTGGTGCCGCAGATCGACAGTCTATTTCAGCAGACCCAAACCAAACCGCTGTTTTTTGCCCGCGACCACCACTGGAATCACCATGGTGCTCGCACTATCGCCAGACTGACGGCCTATGCAATCAAAGCTGAAAAGATCGCAGGTATTAAAAGACAAAAGTTTACCAGCTACAGCGTCGGTGGCGACCACAATGATGGCAGCTTGCAGCGGGCTGCCCTGGAACTCTGTGAGCAGTCTTATCCAAAAGAACCCTTTAAACTTTACCAGACTGTCGCTAAGAGTAAGACCGCCGATGACCTATTCGAGGAGCTACCAGAGCCACAGATTGTTTTGGTGGGCACCAGTAATAGCCAGGGCCGCTTAAAGTTTAATTTTGATGGCTTTCTCGCCCACTATGTAGGCACAGCAGTGGACAATAAAGCGAAGAGCGGTGGCGGCTTTGGTGACGCACTAAAAGAATATCTGAGCAGCGACGAGTTTAAGCAGTCGCCGCCACGGATAATAGTTTGGGAAATTCCTGGCTATTATTCGCTCAATGAACCGGCTTTCTTTGCTGACCTGCTCCAGGGAATGGAGACGCAGATATGAGGATTAGCCGCTCTCTGATCCATGCACTAATGTGCGCACTCACAGTGACTCTATGTGTTGGAGCTAATGCTGATAATCAGCTACTGGCCACTGCAACCTATGGCTATGACAGTAACCCGTTTAAACTATCCTCCCCTGAGGGTACAGAGTCCGGTGCCCAGTATAAAACTCTACTACTAAAATATCAGGGCGATAACCAGCGCCAAGGCAGTTCTACCAAAGCCAATTTACGTTACAGCGCGGACCTACAAAAACAACTCTACAGTCACAGTATCAGCGCTGGGGATAGCTCCATCCTCAAGGGGCATATTAGCTGGATAGAGCGGTTTAAGCTGGCAAAGCGCAAGGCTAACCTAAGACTCAGCGCTGATCTGCGCAGTGAGCAAAATACCTATTACAGCCAAATTCAGCGTCAGGTAGCCGAGACCGGCAATGGTGATTTAATGGGTGATCGCTTTAGTTTTGACAGCTTAGAGTTGAGCGCGGAGCTGACCTATTACCAGAATAAAAAAACATCTTGGTCGCTGTTATCTCGGATTGGACAGCGCGATTACCAGAGCGATTATGAGGACATAGGACTGGAGCCGTTAGATTATGACGAATTTCGTCTCCAGTCAGGGCTGCGCTACAAGGCAGATTCCGGGCTTAATGCGCGACTGTTTGTGTACCACAAATCTCGCCGTTATAAGGGGCTGCACAACGGCCCTGATAACGATTCATCACTGGTGGAGTATTCGCTAAACGGTTATGGCCTAGTCCTTAGCAAGTCATTTAAGCAGCGTATAGACACATCGGTGTATTTCAGCGGCTACTTTGCTCGAGATAATGGGATGGGTATTCGCGATCTCGATTTTCACAAGCTTGTGGCTAAGTTTAACTATCAACTTGGTGACGATGCTGAGATCACGGTTAAGGCTGAGGCGTACTGGCAAGGTTATCTGGATCTAAAACTATCGCCTGAAGAGTCTCAGATTGGAAGCTCCGGTAACAGCCGGCGTGGAACGGTATTTGAGCTTGGCTACAGCCGATCACTGGCTAGCGAAGCTATTAGAGGCTCTATTTATCTGCGTCGCGAGTACGAAGAAAACGCGCTGGTTGAACTCGGTTATCAGCGGCACATAGTCGCCATTGGACTGCATTATCAGCTGTAATCTATGGCGCCACAATGAGGATCTTGCAGTTAGTTCAGGCTCTTAACAGAATCATTCATATATGAATAGAATATGTTAGTATCCATTCACGCATAGCTAAGATAGCGCTATATCCAGGGAGAATCAAAACATGAAGGGTTTTGTTCTAGACGGCATGATGGGTTTCCTTGCACGTCAATATGATAAGAATTTAGTGTCCGAGCTGATCATATCAATGGGCCACCCTGCTGGTGGTGTCTATTTATCAATGGCTGACTATCCCGATAATACCTTAGATTTACTGACTGAAAATGCGGCAAATTTACTCGAGATACCTAAACAAAAGCTGGCAAAAATATTGGGTGTCTATCTATTCTCTGAGTTGTTAGCGCTTAATCCAAAATGGATCGAGCAAAGTCAGAACACCTTCGAATGGCTCAAAAACCATGATCTAGCTTTACATGCAATAACTGAAGTAGGCTTTCCAGGATTCGTTCCACCTTCATTTGATTGCACCGCCATCACAGAAAATATTTTGGAAGTCAATTATCGCTCAACATTCTTGCCAGCATTAATGGCTGAGGGCCTTATCGATGCAGGATCTCATCACTATAAGGAACACTTCAGTATTGAAAAAGTCAGCGAAAATCCACAGGTAGGTTTTAACCAGAAATTTATTCTCAGGCGTAAACAGGTTCAGCCTATATTTTAGTGGACTAATTAAAACACCACGGAATTACACCGCCATGATTGACGAAGTCCTATACCCTTTGCCAAATACTGACTCACCAGACTCTGCGTTTAGAGTTATGGTATCAGCCCATTTTTTCGGGGATGTAGCCTATGAACGTAATTTATCTACTCAATAAATTAGTGACTTTGGCATCTAATAAGTTTCCAATAAAGCGCTTATTGTGAAGGGTTTTATTCTACTAGAAGTCGTTAAATTCCTTAACCGGCAGTATGGTGATACGTTTTCGGCCGATCTGATACTCTCAATTAAGGCATCAATGAAGCCATCAATAAATGGTGCCTACTCACCCATTGACGACTACCTTGATAAGGCTTTAGATTATCTAATTACCAATGCTGCGACTTTACGGAAAATGCCTAAAGCGGAGCTATCAAAGATAATCGGCGCCTATTTTTTTTCAGAACTATCGAAGTTTAATAAGTCATGGGTTCGTTGCAACACTAATACGTTTGATCTCCTGAAAACCCATGATATGGCGTTTAATGAATTGACGCGAATACACTTACCAGGTTTTATACCGCTCGAATTTAGCTATACCGAAATTAGTCCTGACCGATTAGATCTTAACTACAGATCAAACTTTATATCTGGAGATGTGGCTGAGGGTTTAATCGCTGCAATGTTTGTGCACTATGGTGAAAAATTTAGTATTGAACGAAGATGCCTAAGAGCGGCGGTTGATCATGCCGAAAACTTTATCCTTAGGATCAAGTCTAATTCTAACTAGGGTTAGCCACTATATTAGGGGTAGTGGCGTTATTAAGAGAACGGATATGAAAGCGAACAGGCATTAGAACGTGAAATATACGTAAGTGAATAATCTGTGCTACTCTTTTTCTTACAAACACCGAATCTATAATAGGTGCAGATCGACAGCAGTAGGGCAATACCTTTTAAAAGGACTCAGGTGATATGGCCGAAGGTTTTATAGATGCTACGGTCCAGCACTATAAAGGACACTTTTGTATTGAACGAATGTCCCTTGAACCACAGGTTGATTTTAACTAAGAATTTATTGTTACAGGCAAACCAAAAAGAAACGCTGACTGATTGATATTGAATCACTGGAGTAAGACTGCCATGAATGGAAAAACCCTATACCCTCTACCCTCTACCCTCTAGGAAAGCCTATCTTTAACATCAGCTTTAATATTAGTTTTAGTTCTCTCGCTGTTTTGGTAACACCAAGCAGATGAATACTAATCAACCATTAGAAAATAAACTGCAGCGTGAAATGGCCGCCCGCCATAGCGCCGAACAGCTCCTCGAAGACAAGAGCCGTGAACTGTATCAAACAAATTGTGAGTTGTTATTACGCAATCAGAAGATTGCCGAGCAGAGCAGTCATCTACAGAGAAAAGTCCTCGAGCTGGAAGAGACCCGCCAGCAATTGGTACAGTCAGAAAAGATGGCTGTAATTGGACAGCTCACCGCCGGTGTCGCTCATGAAATTAATAACCCAGTGGGCTTTATTGCCAGCAATCTTGATACATTGAGTAGCTATTTAACGGTTCTATGTGAGCTTATTAGCAAACAGAAACTATGCTTGAGGGCGATCAATGCCAGCTCTTCAGATACTGATTTATCAAGTGACAGCTCTAGCGTCGGTATGTTACTTGAGGATCTGCGAATTTTTAGTGTCGGTATAAATCTGGATTATCTACTGCCAGATATAGATAAGCTGGTCAGCGAGTCTATTGAGGGCACTCGTAGGGTAGAACAAATTGTTGCGGATCTCTCCGACTTCTCCTATTTAAATGCGCCTCAAGCCAGTGCTGAAGATATTAATAGCCTGTTGCGTAAGAGCGTCAATATAGCCTCGAGCGAATTAAAATATAAAGCTGATATAGAGTGGAATTTGACCGAGATTCCGCCAGTGATATGCCACGCCGGAAAAATAGGGCAGGTGTTTCTCAACCTCTTAGTCAATGCCGCTCATGCTGTCCATGGGCGTGGCGTAATTAGCTTAAGTACTGGCCAGGCAGGCGACTGGGTCTGGATTGAGGTCGCCGATAATGGCTGTGGTATCGCGGCGGATAATTTGGCCAATATATTTGATCCGTTTTTCACCACTAAGGAAATTGGCAAGGGCACCGGCCTGGGTTTGCATGTGGTCAAGAGGGCGGTCGAAATCCATGGCGGTGAGATTGCAGTTAGCAGCACAGAGGGGTATGGAACAGGCTTTAAGATTGTTCTGCCTATCGCCGGAGTGTCTCAATGAAAGCGCCTCAATGAAAGCGCCTCAATGAAAGCGCCCCAATGAAAGTGATGCGCTAGAAGCTATGCGATAAATGAATAATTCGGCGGTTTTGAACTACACTATTTAAAATTATCCAATAAAATGTAAAACAGTGCTGACTAAATAGACTGTATTTACAGTGTTGTTAAAATAATTATTTTGGTCACCAGCTATTGCTGGTATTGCGTGATGGCAGATGCAGATTTTCTAGCACCGATAAAAAAATGACCAATGATTACCCAGGGAGGGGCCTACGCGGAATGAATAATAGTCAACCTACTATATTGATAGTCGATGACGAGAAGGCTGTACTCTCGTCATTAATACGCTGCTTAGTAAGACTCGGCGTCAATCTGGTGGACTTTAGCTGCCCCCAACAAGCCCTTGAATATGCCACTGAAAATCGTCCCGACGTGGTGATTTCAGATCAGCGTATGCCGCTGATGCAGGGCAGTGAGATGCTCAGTCAGATAAAGGCGATGTGGCCGGATGTGCAAACTATTATTCTCAGTGGCTACGGCGATATTGAATCATTTAGCGATGCCATTAAGCGACGCACTATTGACCGATTTATCAGCAAGCCCTGGGATAACAATGAATTGCGCATGATCGCCACTGCAGCGCTCAAGGAACAGGGGCTGTTTGGTTTTAGTAATGAAAAGAAGAGCCCATTACAGGCCACAGACTTCCACGGTATGCTCAGCACTAATCCGGCCATGTATCGTTTATTTGAACGGATTACCAAGTCTGCCCGAGCTAATATACCGATTTTTATTTCCGGTGAGACCGGAACTGGTAAAGAGCTGGTCGCTAGAGCCTGCCATGCCGAGAGCCCAAGAAAATCACAGCCGTTTATTGCTATTAACTGTGCCAACTTTAATGAGCATCTTATTGAGTCACAGCTGTTTGGCCACAAGAAGGGCGCCTTTACAGGCGCCACTACCGAACATCAGGGGCTCTTTGCTGCGGCTCAACAGGGCACCCTATTTCTCGATGAGGTGACTACCTTGCCACTGCCATTACAGGCCAAGTTGCTGCGGGTGATTCAGGAACGAGAATTCTCTCCGGTGGGCAGCCACCAGACCTATCCCTTTGCCGCCCAGCTATTGACTGCATCCTCGACTACCTTGGCGGATGCGGTTGAGCGGGGTCAGTTTCGCGAAGACCTCTACTACAGGCTCAATGTGATTCCTCTCAAGCTGCCGCCGCTGCGAGATCGTGGGGAGGATATGGTGGTCATGGCGGAGCACTTTTTACAGGTCTTCGCCCGACTTGAGCAAAAGCGCTTTAAGGGCTTTAGCGAGGCCGCTAAGGTGTTTTTACGCGATTATCCCTGGCCCGGGAATGTTCGCCAATTAGAGAATTTGACCCACAGTATTGTCGTGCTCACAGATCAACCAGTTGTTGAGAAGGCTGTGCTGCAAGCGGCCCTGGAGGGAGATATAAGCGGACCCCAATCACACTCTTTAATAGCGCAAGAAACAGGCTCCCAACAGTCTGATTACTCAGTCTCAGGCGCAGTAAGGCCCCTGTGGCAGGTGGAGAAAAGCTCCATTGAGGAGGCCATTGCCTTCTGCGGTGGCAATGTGCCTAGGGCTGCGGCCCTTTTAGAGGTCAGCCCATCGACAATCTATCGCAAACAAAAGCACTGGTGAGGGCCTATCAGCTAGTAGTGGAGGGCAGCAGGCAGTGGAGGGCAGCTAGTAGTGAAGAGCGCACTGCAAGTTGCATTTTGCGATGGGTATCTGCGTTGCAAAATGCAATATAGGCATATCTCCGGATAATTAAAGCGGTCAACAAAACCTTTTATCTCTATGATTTTATTGATAAAAATCTCCTTTTATAGCAGTTGGCACGAGGTTTGCGATGATTCACTACAAAGGTGATGTCACTGCGACTCACCAATGACGGCTGCCATGCCACAGGGAGTAACAATGTTAAATAATGAAACGGAATTAGATTCGGCACTCAATCACAGCGACATTTCACTGCTTGGTAAAACTAAACTTTCAAATGCGTTTCAACAGGGTGCTCAGGGGCTTAAAGCGAAGCTGGAGATCAATCCATCTCCGGCGGCCAATGATAGCGGTTTGGCTTTTTCCTTCGACTCACCGCAAAATTTGGATCAGTTAGGGGTTGCAGAGATTGCGGCAAAGCCCACCATTAGCGTGCTCGGGTTGGGTTATGTAGGAGCCGTTTCCGCGGCCTGTTTTTGCGATCGCGGTCACTCAGTTATAGGTGTTGACCCGGATATAGATCGAGTTGAGACCATTAATCAGGGTCAGTCACCGATAGTCGAAGAGGGTCTAGCAGCACTGCTGGGCCATGCCCGTCAGGTTGGCCGTCTTGAAGCTATATGTGATACTCACTCTGGGGTTATGGAGTCAGATATAACCCTGGTCTGTGTCGGCACGCCAACCGGCCCCGGCGGTGAATGCGATCTAAAGTATCTGCGCATGGCTGCCGTGCAGATCGGTGGTGCTTTGGCACTAAAGGATGATTATCACCTGGTGGCTTTTCGCAGCACTGTGCCACCCAGAACCACCCGCGATGTGCTGATCCCGATTTTGGAAGCGACTTCAGGTAAGTCATGTGGGCCCGACTTTGGGGTCTGTTTCAACCCTGAGTTTTTACGCGAAAGCAGTGCCATTAGCGATTTCTACGAGCCACCCAAAACCGTGATTGGCGCCGTGGATCAGCGCAGCTCAGCGGCCCTGGCTCAACTCTATAAGGATCTGCCAGGAGAGCTGATTGAAACCAGTATCGAAGCTGCGGAATTTGTAAAGTATATAGACAACACTTGGCATGGACTAAAAGTGGGCTTTGGCAATGAGGTAGGACGCCTGTGCAAGACCGTTGGCGTCGATAGCCACCAGGTGATGGATATTTTTGTCAAAGACACCAAGCTTAATCTGTCTCCTTATTATCTTAAGCCCGGCTTCGCCTTTGGCGGCTCCTGCCTACCTAAAGACACCCGCGGCATTATGCATTTGGCGGCGACTAACGCCGTTAGCACACCGCTTATTAACAGTATTATTCAATCCAATGATAAACATATAGAGCATACCCTGGCGATGATTGCCGAGCATGGGGTCAAGCGCATCGGGATTGTTGGCCTGACCTTTAAGGCCCATACAGATGACCTGCGCGAGAGCCCATTGTTAGAGTTGGTTAAGCAGCTGCGTGAGTCGGGTCAGGAGATTCGTTATTTTGACCCTAACGCCACATCTGAAAATCTATTGCGTATGGGTGTGGACAAGGAGACTAGCGAGTCTGGCTGCAGCAGTATAGATCAGCTGGTGCGCTCCGTGGATCTGCTGGTGGTGGGTCACAATACGGATTATGGCCGCGATGCAGCCCATGCGGCCAAACACTTTATGCCGGTGATCGATCTGGTTGGCCTGGGCAATTCATTTAAGTATGCGAAAAACTGTGAGGGTGTCTGCTGGTAAATTGGGGTTAAAGGAACAGCCCTAAATCATTGTGATAAATTGTAAGGAAGCGAGTATTAATATGGATATTAAACAGTCACAAACCAACACCCAGTCGCTGATGGAAAATGTAGTACCAGTAATTCTCTCTGGAGGCAGCGGCACCAGGCTATGGCCGACATCGCGGAAGAAGTTTCCCAAGCAACTGCTGAAACTGAATGGCGCCAAGTCGATGATTCAGCGCACTGTGGATCGGGTGACTCATCTGCAGGTCCCGATTCTGGTGTGCAACGAAGAACAGCGCTTTATGATTGCTAAACAGCTCCAGGAAGTTGGCTGCCGCGGCACCCTGATTATTGAACCCTGCTCCCGCAATACTGCCCCAGCAATTGCGGTTGCTGCAATGCAGGCGATTTCTCAGGCTACTTCTAAGGCCAGTGACCCACTGCTACTTGTGCAGCCAGCGGATCATTTGATTGGCGATCAAGAGGCCTTTCAGGTTGCCCTAGACGTGGCCCTTTTGCTCGCCGATACAGGCAAGATAGTGACCTTTGGCGTACCGCCGGCAGTGGCTGATACTGGGTTTGGTTATATCAAAGTTTCGGCTGGGTCTGGCGGCTCGCGCTCAGAGGGGGGGAGTATAGAGCGGTTTGTCGAGAAGCCAGACCTAGCCACCGCTAATGAGTATTTAAGCAGTGGCGACTATTTTTGGAACAGCGGTATGTTTTTGTTTAAAGCCAGTGTCTATTTACGCGAGTTAGAAAAACACAACCCGGAAATGTTCGCTCAGTGTCAGCAGGCCTATCAGGAATCTGTGGCTCAAGCTGGCGCGGTGTGCCTGTCGGAGCCTGCCTTTGCACTCTGCCCCAATGACTCTATCGACTACGCGATTATGGAGAAAACTGACAGCGCCTGGCTGGTGCCTCTAAACACAAGCTGGAAAGATCTAGGTAATTGGTCGGCCATGTGGGAAGCGGCGGAAAAAGATGCCGAAGACAATGTCCAGTGGGGTGATGTGCTGGCGGAGGATTGCGAGAGCAGTTTCTTTCAAAGTGACGGCCGTTTAATTGCCGCGATCGGCGTCAAAGATCTCATTGTTGTGGACACCAAAGATGCCATTTTGGTGGCTGACAAAAGCCGCGTTCAAGAAGTGAAAAGTCTGGTGGCTCGTTTAGAGCAGCAGGGCAGAACCGAGCATTTATCTCATCGCGAAGTGATGCGTCCCTGGGGCAGTTATGACTCTATAGGTCAGGGGCACCGCTTTCAGGTCAAGCTGATCAAGGTTAATCCTGGTGAGAGTCTGTCTCTGCAAATGCACCATTATCGCGCTGAGCACTGGATTGTGGTGAGCGGTACCGCGCTGGTGGAGCGTGATGGAGAAGAGCAGTTGGTCTCGGAGAATGAATCTGTGTATATCCAAATTGGCCAGCGCCATCGTCTGACCAACCCCGGATGTCTGCCACTGCAGTTGATTGAAGTGCAGAGTGGCTGTTATTTGGGCGAGGATGACATTGTGCGTTACAGCGACAATTACAATCGCGTGGAGCAGGTCAGCGCTTAGGCGTTAGCGCTGGTTATAGACTGTCTTTTTACGAGACTGTCTTTTACGAGACTGTCGTTTTGCGTTGAAGGAGGGTCCTTGCAAGGTATGCAGAGACCCGGGTTATAAAATGGAGAGTAGCGTGCAAGGAAGCAATTTATGAAAGGATTGGTATTTACCTCGTTTTTACATTTGGTTGAAAAAGAATATGGCCTCGAGATGGTCGATAAGGTGATTAACGATGCGGCACCGGCCAGCGGCGGTATCTATACTACCGTTGGCAATTATGATCATGCTGAACTGATCACTATGATTGCCGTGCTGAGCAAAAAAATAGACCTCTCTACCAGCCATCTGACAAAAACCTTTGGTATCTATCTGTTTGCCGAACTGATGGCCGCCTATCCCCAGTGGATCACTAACCTCAATTCATCTTTTGCGCTGCTCTCCAAGGTCGATGGCTTTATCCATGGGGAAGTGAAAAAACTCTATCCCGACGCCTCACCACCCACCTTTAAGTGTACCCACTATACCGACACCCGGATGGAAGTCATTTATCAGTCGCCTCGGTGTATGGGCGATGTAGCCGAGGGTTTGATATTGGGCTGTGCCGCCTATTACCGAGAAAAAATAATTGTCCGCCGTGAAACCCTAGGTGATGGCAGCGGATCCTCTGAGCGTTTCCTGCTGAAGCTAGTCTCTGGGTCAAATGTGACTACTTCAATGCCCTAAAAAGCGGTAGAATCCTCTGCTTTAGTTGACCTTATTGGCCCGCGGCCAGGTGATAAAACAGATGATGCGCTCACCGCACAAAATTGCTCTGCCTCTTTTCCTAGTTTTTACGCTGGTTTTTACGACCAATAGCTGGGCAGGTGGCGCTCCAGAAGATATCCAACAGCTGCGCGATCTATTGCAGCCCATCACTAGTCTGTCAGCACGCTTTGAACAGCAGATAAGGGATGCAGATGGCTATGAACTGCAGGCCTCCGAAGGGCTGTTTCAAGTATCCCAGCCGAATCGCCTGCGCTGGGTGGTTGAGACACCCATGCCCCAGCAGATTATTGCCGATGGCGTAACCCTGTGGATCTATGACCCGGATCTGGAGCAGGTGATTATCCAGCCTTTTAATGAAGATATTGCCGTGACCCCGGCGATCCTATTTTCTGGTGATCTGGATCAGCTTGATGATGCCTACTTTGTTACCCAGCTTGCCGAGGGGCGCTTTGAGTTAAAGCCGGAGCAGGGCGGCAGTCTGTTTGACAGCATGACCATTGCCTTTGATGGTACCAAACCTGCCTCTATTGCCTTGACCGATACCCTGGGTCAGACCACCAGCATTCGTTTTAGTCAGCTTGAGCTCAACCCCGTACTTCCTGGAGATCTATTTGTCTTTCAGGCTCCCGATGGGGTCGATGTAATCAATAATGCCAACTGATCTCTTTAGTCAGACTGTTTATCGCCCCCTAGCGGCGCGCATGCGCCCGGCGTCTCTCGATGGCTTTTATGGTCAGGAGCACTTGATCGGGCCGGGTAAACCGCTGCGTGAGGCGATTGAGGGCGGCGCGCTGCACTCAATGATCTTTTGGGGTCCGCCGGGAGTCGGTAAGACCACTCTGGCGAAAATTATTGCCGCTTCGGCAGATGCCCACTTTGAGAGTATCTCCGCTGTGCTGTCTGGGGTAAAAGAGATTAGAGCTTCAATAGCCAAGGCCACAGAGCAGCGCGACCTGCGTGGGCGCAAAACCATTCTGTTTGTCGATGAAGTACACCGCTT
The DNA here is from genome assembly GCA_963855085.1 of Gammaproteobacteria bacterium. Classification (GTDB taxonomy): domain Bacteria; phylum Pseudomonadota; class Gammaproteobacteria; order Pseudomonadales; family Porticoccaceae; genus HTCC2207. The sequence continues at coordinate 308 of CAWLBR010000055.1, read as the reverse complement.
TAATAAGTCTCAGCAAGATGCCTTTCTGCCCTTTGTTGAAGACGGCACTGTGGTATTTATTGGCGCTACCACCGAAAACCCGTCCTTTGAGTTAAACAATGCACTGCTGTCACGATGTCGTGTCTATGTGCTGAAAAGCCTGGATAACGAACAGATCAAAACCGTCATTCAGCAGGCCTTGGCCGATCAGCAGTCGGGATTGGGCGAGCGTCAATTACAGCTGGATGATGAGGCACTGAATCTATTGGCCAGTGCGGCAGACGGTGATGCACGTCGCGCGCTTAATCTGCTTGAAATTGCCAATGATC
>CAWLBR010000054.1:0-13120 GCA_963855085.1 Gammaproteobacteria bacterium | reverse complement strand
TGGCAACGTAAAGCAACGAATTAATAAAGGGTCTCCTGCCAACTGGATGAGATCCCTCCACTTCGGTCGGGATGACATACAACTTTGTCATCCTGAGAGAGCGCAGCGAACCGAAGGATCTTCTTGCAGGGTGGCAACCTAAGGCAGCGAGTGCAGTGCATTAAAGGAACTCGCTGCGAGAGCCAAGAGATCCTTCGGCTGCGCTCAGGATGACAGGTAAGGTGCTCAGGATGACAGGTAAGGCGTTCGGGATGACAAAAAAAGTGGCGACACACCACAGACTGTCATCCCGACAGAGCGACGCGACGACGGACCCACTTACAGCATGGCACCAGAAACTCGAAAGAAGTATTGAATTGCCTTCAGTATCAATTAGGCTGCGCTTATGATTTGCCTTGTTGCCGTAAAGCGCGAGGACCTGTTTGAGCGATAGCGAGTTCCGCAGCGTAGGCAACAAGGCAAATCATGCAGTCGATGCTGAAGGCAATTTAATACTTCGGCGCACCAAACTGTTTTAAACAGAGCTATCTAATACAAAGCTATCCAACAAAGAGCAACCCAACAACAAACCAGCAGCATCTAGGAACCTAACATGGCACTACTATTAAATTGCGATCTCGGCGAAAGCTTTGGCGCCTGGACAATGGGCCTCGACGACCAGGTCATGCCCTATATAGATCAAGCCAATATCGCCTGTGGCTTCCACGCCGGCGACCCAGTGGTAATCAAAAAAACCCTGCTCTCCGCCAAACGTAACAATGTCATCGTCGGCGCGCACCCCAGCTACCCAGACCTTGCCGGTTTTGGCCGCCGCTCAATGAAACTGCCAGCCATCGAAATCATCGCCATAGTCCAATACCAAATCGCCGCCCTCACAGGCATGGCACAAAACCTCGGTGTGCCCGTAACCTACGTCAAACCCCACGGCGCCCTCTACAACGACATGATGGCCAACGGTCATATCCGTAGTGCCATCATGGAAGCCATAGCCGAAACCCATCTGCCCCTGGCCTTTATGTTGCAAGCCACACCTGATGCGGAAACCCACCGCGAAGAAGCCAAGATGTTTGGCATCGACGTCATCTTTGAAGCCTTCGCCGACCGCTGCTACGACGACAATGGCGCCCTTCTCTCCAGAGCCAAAGAAGGTGCTGTGCACAGCCGTGAAAAAATGCTCGCACAGGTCCAACAACTGAAAACCGAAGGCTGCGTCACCACAGTCAGTGGTCACCGCCTTGAACTGCAGGCAGACTCTCTCTGTGTCCATGGGGACAATATAGAAGGCGTCAAAGCCATCCAAGAAATCCGCCAGTTAATTAATTCCTAATGAATGCACTACAAAACATCTCGATCGCTGGAGAGAATTCCCTGATCGTCTATTTTGGCGATGCGCGCACTCAAATTATTAGCGAGGACATTGCCTCAGAAGTAGCTGCAACCGCGGCAAAGCTGCGCGACAGTCTCGGCACGCTGCTGATTGACCTAGTGCCCTCTTACGCTTCACTGCTAGTCATTTACGACCCCTTTAAAACCGATCACCATGCCGTGCGCGCTGCGATTCGCCGTGCACTGGCCACGCCCATTGAGGCAGATAACAGCCAATCAGGGGCTCTGGTGACACTGCCGGTTTACTACAGCACCGAGTCAGGGCCCGACCTGCAAACACTAGCCGATAACGCAGGCCTCTCTATTGACGACGTCATCAGTATTCACCAGCAATCTGAATACCGCGTCTATGCCATCGGCTTTGCCCCGGGCTTTGCCTATCTAGGTGAACTGGACCCACGTATAGCCGCACCGCGCCTCGCCACCCCGCGTCAAAAAGTGCCCAGAGGCGCAGTCGCCATTGCCGATCGTCAAACTGCAGTCTATCCAGCAGAGTCTCCAGGTGGCTGGAACCTTATTGGCCTCTGCCCAGAGTTAATGTTCGACCCTAGCGCAGAGCCGAGCATGCCAGTTCAAGTAGGCGACCGAGTGCGCTTTAAAGCCATCGACAGAGACACCTATCTGGATATGGGTGGGCTCTTATGAATATGAATATGAACACTGGTTTTAAGGTTATCCAGCCAGGCATATTTAGTTTGATTGAAGACGCCGGACGTTTTGGCCAGCACGGTATTGGCCTGACCAGCGGCGGCCCCTTGGACCGCCATGCCTTTCGCTGGGCTAACCGGCTCTGCGGCGACCAACAAAGCGCTGCCGCTATCGAAATCACCGTCGGCGGTTTGGTTTTAGAATCCAAGGTTAATACAACCATTGCCGTCACTGGTGCAAATATTCCACTAAGCATTAACAAACAATCCCGTGAGCTATGGCAGAGCCATCAGGTGAAAGTCGGCGATCGTATCGCATTGGGATTTGCCACATCGGGCAGCCGTGGCTACTTGGCCGTTGCCGGTGGATTTACCATTGAACCTATTTTCAATAGTGCCGCCACAGTGCCCCGAGAAGCTTTGGGTGGACTACATCGCGATGGCACGGCACTGCAAGCCGGTGACTTTATACCCTGCCCAGAGAGCCTCTCTGGGTCGAAGCTGCGTGTGCCACACAGCCATCGTCCAGACTACAGTGCTAACAGCGCCCTCTTGCGCGTGGTACTGGGTTACCAGCAACAGGCCTTTAGCAATATTAATAAACAGCGTTTTTTCAGCTCTGAATATCGGGTTACCGAAAGCAGCGACCGCATGGGTTTTAGACTTAAGGGCCCAGCCATTAAACCGACTGTCGACGGAATTCTCTCTGAAGGTATCTGCCTTGGAGCCATTCAAGTACCAGCAGATGGCCAACCCATTGTGCTGCTCAATGATCGTCAAACCATTGGCGGCTATCCCAAATTGGGATCTGTCCTCTCTCTGGATATTGGCAAGCTAACGCAACTGCTGCCCGGCGGCAGACTGCGCTTTGAAGCAATCAGCATAGAGCAGGCGCACAATTTTCTGCTCCTCGATCAGCAACGCTTCACTGATAGTGTTTTGGACGCGGTAGACGAACATGAATAACCCGGACTTAAACTTAAACGGAAACATCAGCCTCAGCACACAGATCGAAAACCTTTTAGTGGCACGCAATCCCCGGGGCATGCAAACACTGCAGGCGGCTCTGGTACCAGGTTATTATTTACGCGCCGCCCAACTACTGCAAAGCGCTAGAGGCACAGTATTAATCGGCACCGGCTTTCCTGTGGCGGGCACCTATGAAACCGATGGCCCAGTTGGCGCTATCGCCCTCTATAGAGTTTTAGAAACCCTAGGAGCCAAACCTGTTCTGGTCTGTGGCGCACCATTGGCCGACGCCATCGCCAGCGACTTCAGGGTGCACAAGATTAGCGTCGGTGAACCCGCCGTCAGCCTGATCGAGGCCGAAAAAGCCCTGCAGCAGTATCAGCCCTCACTGGTTATATCCATTGAACGTCCGGGCATGGCCGCAGATGGCAAGTACTACAATATGCGCGGCGAAGATATCAGTGCCGCCTGTGCCAGCTTCGATTACTTTTTAAGCCTCGCCAGTTGCCCGACTATTGGCATTGGCGATGGCGGCAATGAAATCGGTATGGGCAATGTCGCGACAACCCTTGAGCAGCTGAATATTATTCCCTCGGCAACCTGCTGTGATGAACTGTTAATAGCCGATGTATCCAACTGGGCGGCCCATGGTTTGATTGCCATGCTGTCCGTTTTAAGGCAGCAAGATATGCTACTGGGCTGGGATAATTTGGCGCTACTGCAATACCTTTCAGAGCGCGGCAGTGTCGATGGCGTGACCAGAGAAAACCACTTAACCGAAGATGGTTTAAGCGCAGATATTAGCGAGAAACTGATTAAAGACCTGAGAAAATTAGGTGGATTTTGTTGAGTACAGTAGATTCTCTCGGCAATCACAGAATCAGCCCGATAAAGCACCGTATTAGTAGAAAATAAGATTGTTATACCAATCAATTTGCTTTGCGTGCAATCCCCCTCGCTGATACCATTTTTCGCCTAATCGCGGTTTAATAAAAGTTCGTCAGAAAAGCTCTTCACAAAAGCGCTAAACCAGAGCAATAAATTGCCCCAGCCCAACAAGGTATCAATATGAGTATTGCGTTTCTAGATGGCGAATATATGCCCATAGAACAGGCCAAAATATCCCCTCTGGATCGCGGTTTTTTGTTCGGTGACGGCATCTACGAAGTGGTGCCCTCTTACGCGGGAAAAATGGTCGGTTTTGCCCCCCACATTGCACGCATGAAAAGCGGCCTGGCGGCAGTGGGCATTGAACTCAACTGGTCTACCCATGACTGGGCTGAACTCTGCAATCGCTTGATCGCCGAAAATGATGCTGGCAATCTGGGTATCTACCTCCATGTTACTCGGGGCGCAGATACCAAACGCTTTCACGCTTTCCCAGAAAATGTTGCACCCACAGTTTTTGCCTTCACCTTTGAAATTGCTCCGGCACCTATCCCGGACAAAAGCCGTGTTAAAGCCAAAAAAGCCTCCACCAGTCGCGATCTGCGCTGGGAGCGCTGCCAGATTAAATCCACTGCGCTGCTCGGCAATGTGCTGCATTTTCAGCATGGCTACGAACAGGGCAGCGATGAGACATTGCTATTTAATGCCGACAATCAGCTCACCGAAGCCAGTGCCTGCAATGTCTTTATTGTTAAAAATGGCACCGTGATCACGCCACCTTTGGATAACCAAAAACTCCCAGGCATCACCCGCCAGATCATTCTCGATGTGCTGCGCAACGACGGCCAGATTGCCGTGGAAGAGCGCATAGTGACCATGGACGAAGTGGCCAACGCAGACGAAGTTTGGATTACCAGCTCCTCGAAAGAAATCGCACCGATCACTGAGATCGACGGCAAGCCGGTTGGCGATGGCAGCATTGGCGATATCTGGCTGGCGGCTCAGACCCTCTACTCCGCCGCAAAATTTGATTACTAGATTTGACTACTATATTTAATTAACAGGTAACAGCATGTCCAGACCCACCAGAGCAGTTATCGACCTTCATGCGCTGCGCCACAACTTTCAGCTGGCGCAATCATTGGCCCCCGAGTCAAAGACCATCCCCATGGTCAAGGCTAATGCCTATGGTCATGGCGCAGTGAAAGTCTCTCAGGCCCTCAGCGATATTGCCCCGGCCTTTGGTGTTGCCTGTATTGAAGAAGCACTGGAACTCCGGGATGCCGGCATTAAGCAGCCTATACTGCTGCTGGAAGGCGCCTTTGACGCCACTGAGCTAAAGCTAGCCGCCACCAAAGGCTTCTGGGTGATGGTTGAGAATCATCAGCAAAAAGATGCGGTTATTAATGCCGATCTGCCTGCGCCCCTCACTGTCTGGCTCGGCGTCGACACAGGCATGCATCGCTTAGGGTTTCAGCCAGAAGATATTGCCGAGGTCTACAACAGCCTCAATAGCAGTCGCAATATTAGGCAGCCGATCGTGTTTACCTCGCACTTTGCCTGTGCCGATGATTTGGACAGTGAAGCCACGTTTAAGCAAATCGATACCTTTAAAGCCTGCGCCCCAATTGCGGCACTCCAGAGCCTAGCCAATTCAGCGGCTATTTTGGCCTGGCCCAAAGCCCGGCGGGAATGGCAGCGCCCTGGTTATATGCTCTATGGCAACTCTCCCTTTGCAGTGCCCCAAAAGAATGCCGACCAACTCAAACCTGTAATGTCATTTGAATCTGCAGTGATTTCACTGCGCACAATCACTGCTGGTGAGTCCGTAGGTTATACCGCTAACTGGACTGCTAAGCAGGACTCCACCATTGCCACCATTACCGTTGGCTATGGCGATGGCTATCCGCGCAATGCCAGCAATGGCACGCCAGTGCTGATTAATGGTGTACGCTGCCCGCTGGTGGGACGCGTCTCTATGGATATGATTACGGTGGATGTTACAGAGTTAACGGAAGTTGCCATTGGTGATAAGGCAGTGCTCTGGGGACCTGACTTGCCGGTCAATGAAGTCGCCAGCTACTGCGGCACCATCGGCTATGAACTGCTAACGCGGATGCCGGGGCGCGTCCCGCGCGTTTATTTGTAAAGCACAGGGGGCGTCTTGTTATAGAGAGCCACGCGCGTCTATTTATAAAACCAGATTATTTATAAAACCGGATTATTTATAAAACCAGATCTGCCCTAAGGGTTAATCTTAATCGCCGTTTCCGACTTCACATCATGAATCACCACATAGGTGTGGGTCTGGCTAATCCCTTTTATCCCCGATAACTTGCCACCGAGAAAACGCTGGTAATGCTGCATATCCTCCACTCGAATCTTGATCAAATAATCAAAGCCACCAGCCACCAGCTGACATTCCACCACCTCATCCAATAGCAACATCTGCTGATCGAACAGCGTAATGGCCTCGGTGGTTGTGCTGTCTAACTGCACCTCAATATAGGCGGATAGTGAGGCATTGGCTCTCACCGGATCCAGCAGCGCCACATATTGGGTGATAAAGCCCTCTTTCTCCAGTCGCTTAACCCGTTCAAGGCAGGGTGTCGGGGTGAGGTTCACCTGCTTCGCCAGCTCTACGTTGGCGATACGACCCTGACGCTGCAATATATTAAGAATCCGTCGATCAGTACGATCAAGATCAGTCACTGTTTTCACTTTTAGCACTCTATTTGGCATTCTATTCGACACTCCATAAACAAAAACCTGAAAAAGCATAATAGTCGATAAAAGCTATTTTAGCAGTTCATTTAACTGGAATATTGTGAATTATGGAGACATATACTACTTCATTTAGGCAAGAATGCCACATATTCAACAGCACCTAAACGCGAGTAAGCACCCATGAATCAGACTGCGCTGCGCAATAAGATCCGTCAGGCAACCCACCAGGAAGAGCATCAGGCTGTGACTCAGTTATTGCACAGTAATCCCCTCTCTGGCGCAACTCGCGAGACTATTTTGCAGGAGTCTCGGGACCTGGTGACTCAGTGTCGTGCGGACAAATCCAGCAGCGGTATATTGGATGCCTTTTTACTCGAATTTGGCCTTTCCAATGCAGAAGGCGTGGCGCTTATGTGTCTCGCCGAAGCGCTATTGCGAGTGCCCGACGCGCTAACTGCAGACCGATTAATTGCCGAGAAAATTAAAGGCGGCAATTGGGGCAGTCATCGCAACAGTTCCAAGTCACTGTTTGTGAATGCCTCGACCTGGGGGCTGATGCTCACCGGTCAATTAGTCAGTCTCGATGCTGAGATCACCGAAAACACCGACAACTGGGTAAGACGACTCACCGCCACGGCTGGCGAACCGGTTATTCGCGCCGCAGTGATGCAGGCGATGAAAATGATGGGTGGGCAGTATGTGCTCGGACGCAGTATTGAAGAGGGCCTAAAGCGCGGCGCCAAACAAAATGACGCTGAGACTCGATTCTCCTTTGATATGCTCGGAGAAGGTGCCCGCACCGATGCCGATGCCCGCAACTATTTAGCCGCCTATGCCAGTGCCATTGACAGTATTGGCCACAGATCTAATGACTCCAATGTAAACAGCGCCAATGGTATTTCAGTAAAACTCTCGGCACTGCACCCGCGCTACTATTTTGCCCAGCACCAGCTAGTAATGGATGAATTGCTGCCGCGCATCAAACAGCTCTGTGTCCAAGCCGCGAAATACAATATAGGTCTGTCCATAGATGCTGAAGAAGCCTACAGACTCGATATCTCCATGGACATTTTTGAGACCCTAGCCCGAGACACAGATCTCGACGGCTGGCAGGGACTCGGCTTTGTTCTGCAGGCCTATCAAAAGCGCGCCCCGGATACAGCCAAATGGCTAATTGGCCTAGCCCGTGAGACTAATCGCCGTTTGATGGTGCGGCTGGTCAAAGGTGCCTACTGGGATGCCGAGATAAAACATGCCCAGGAATTGGGCCTTACAAGCTATCCCGTGTTCACCCGCAAAGCCAATACCGATCTCTGTTACCAGCACTGCGCGGGTATTTTGCTCGATGCCCAAGACGCGGTTTACCCTCAATTTGCCACCCACAATGCCTACACCGCGACCATGATTCTCAATATTGCCGGCGACCGTGATTTTGAGTTTCAGCGCCTCCATGGCATGGGCCATATTCTTTATGACAACCTGAGAAGCGCTAATTCAAAAGCCGTTAATCCCAAAGCAGCCACTGCCGGAAAAACCATTCCAGTGCGTGTCTATGCCCCCATCGGCAACCACAGCGACCTGCTTCCCTACCTGGTGCGACGACTGCTGGAAAATGGCGCCAACAGCTCCTTTGTCAATCGCTTCCTCGACGAACAGACACCTGTAGAAGAGCTGCTCGAAGATAACCGCAAGCAGGTTAATAGCTGTTTCCCCTACCAGCACAAAGGTATTCCTGTACCCCCAGAAATGTTTAGCGCAGTAGGGGAAGATCGCAAAAATGCCCAGGGCATAGATCTGGATTCAATACTGGAAGCCGAGCTGCTGTTAGGCCAGGTTGCCAAGACGCCACAGCTGCTCTCGCAACCGATTATTGACGGTGTGGCGTTAGACAAAAAACTTGAACCCAGTTACAGCCCAAGTGATCAGACTCAGCTAATTGGTCACAGCGCCCGTGTCAGCGATGGCGATATACTCACCGCCCTAGAGTCTGCCAATCAAGCCTATTCGGCGTGGAATGGCATAGGTCATAACGCAAGAGCGACGATTCTCGAGAAAGTCGCAGACCTAGTGGAGCGAGATTTCGCTCAACTGATTGGCGTCATTAGCCTTGAAGGCGGTCGCACCGTTAATGACGGTATCTCCGAAGTTCGCGAGGCCATCGACTTCTGCCGCTACTACGCAGTGCAAGCCAAATCATTTAAGGGCTTAACCGGACGCGGCGTATTCTTCTGCGTCAGCCCATGGAATTTCCCCCTCGCCATTACTGTCGGCCAAATTGCCGCCGCACTGGCAGCAGGCAATACTGTACTGGCCAAACCCGCAGCCCAAACACCGGCTATTGCCGCCTATGCCGTGCGTCTTTTCCACGAGGCCGGCGTACCTGGCCCAGCCCTTCAGCTACTGCTCGGCAGTGGCGCGCAGATCGGCGACTTAGTGCTCACCGACAACCGTATAGCCGGTATTTCATTCACCGGTTCCACTGGCACCGCGCAACATATCAATCAACAACTGGCCCTGCGCACAGGCCCACCGATTCCGTTTATCGCTGAAACTGGCGGCCAAAACTGCATGGTCGTCGACTCCAGCGCCCTGCCCGAGCAGGTGGTTGATGATGTCATTATGTCTGCCTTCCAAAGTGCCGGACAGCGCTGCTCTGCCCTCCGCGTATTATTTATCCAATCCGATATAGCTGACAATGTGCTGCATATGCTCAAAGGCGCCATGGCTTCACTGAATGCCGGCGATCCCCGTCTATTGAGCACCGACCTGGGTCCGGTGATCGACTCCGGAGCACAGAAAGAGTTGCAGGCCCATATAGATCGCATGCACACAGAAGCCAAACTGATCGCCAGTGTTGAGCTGGACAGCAGCTGTGCCAATGGCAGCTTCGTCGCACCCCATGCCTTTGAAATTGATTCCCTCGACCTGCTTACAGAAGAAGTCTTTGGACCCATACTACATGTGGTGCGCTTTGATTCAGACAAGCTCGGGGACGTGATTGACCAGATCAATAACACAGGCTTTGGTCTCACCCTTGGCGTTCACAGTCGCATTCAAGCCTTTGCACAGAAGGTATTTAGCAACACCATTGCCGGCAATACCTATATCAATCGCAATATGGTCGGCGCAGTGGTCGGAGTTAATCCATTCGGTGGTCGCGGGCTCTCGGGCACAGGTCCAAAGGCCGGTGGTCCCAACTATATGCAGCGTTTCTCTCAGGCCGACATTCCAGTCACTGCAGGCAGATCATTTAATGTGGCTATCAATGAATCTAAAACCCGCTATGGCGCCACAATCTCAAGTGCTCACCAAGCCCTTAAAAACTGGCAGTCTAGCTCTATCGATTCGCGGCTGATTATTTTGCAACAGGTCACCACAGATCGGACATGGCTGCAGCAGATCGATGCAGTCGCCAGAGAGAAGTTGGCCAACCCTATAGAACTGCCAGGACCCACAGGGGAAGACAATCAACTATCAGTGCAAGGCCGTGGTGTAGTGACACTGATTGTTATTCAGCAAGATTTATTCGCCGACGCCGAGAAGCAAATTGCCAGCGCCCTGCTCTGTGGCTGCTCCGTGGTTGTCACCGCTGACCGCTGTCATCAAGAGGGCTTACAAAGTCTGCAAGATAAGTATGCCGAAGCCGGCTTGCCAAGAAATCTTCTGCAAGTTGCCCCGCTGAATAACCTTGGCAGTCTAATTCTGGATGATCAGGTGGAGGGCGTTATGGCCAACAGCCTGAATGCCGATAGCTCAACATTAAGGCAAGTCATGGCAAAGCGTACTGGGAGTATTATTCCGTTAATTGAATGGCCGCAGCGGAACGAAGATTACAGCTACCACTGGTTGCTGTGGTTTTTAAGTGAGCGCACGCGCACTGAGAACTTGGTTGCTCGAGGCGGCAATACGAAGTTGTTTAATTTAGAGGAATAATTTTGTTAGTAAGGTTCTTTGATCCAGTGGCTTTTTAGACAGGCTTAAAAACGCCACTCATTGCGTGATGAAAAGCCATCGGCATTATTAATAAAGCGCAAAAAGGTCGGCGTTACGCGAAAAAAGTGGCTCTTGCCAAAGGCCGCACCAATGCGCTGTTCCTGTTCGTTGGCTGGGTTATCGATCAATGCCTTCACTTCAGGAAAACGCTGAAAATAACGGGCCGCAGCGGCGGCTCGATCAGCCTCGTCAACCTGGCTGATATCCGCCTCCATCTGCACACCGCAGATTCCCAACCAATCACCTTTGTAATCGCTGTAAATCGATGCCGCAATGCGTCCATCTTCCGGCAGACTGGCAATATGTCGGGTCGAAGAAGAGGAGAGAAAGTAGAGATTTAAATCCTCATCCGCCACATAGAGAACCGGTGCAGTCCAGGGCCCTTGATCATCATTGACCGATAGCGTTAGCACCGATTCTGCCTGCAGAAAAACCTTTAGTGGAGTGGTATCAGCCGCCACTAACTGCCCTGCCCTTGCCAGCGCTTCAGGCTGGCAGTTTCAATATCAAATAGATCCAATACTCGGGCCACAGAGTGATTGATAATATCGTCCACGCTTTGGGGGTTGGTATAAAACGCCGGTGAAGGTGGACAGATAATCGCACCGTATTGGCTGGCCTTAAACATCAGCTCGCAGTGGCCAGTGTGCAAGGGCGACTCACGGGGCACAATTACAAGCCTGCGGCGCTCTTTGAGGATCACATCGGCAGCCCGAATCAGCAAATTATCGGCATAGGAATTAACGATTCCTGAGAGGGTTTTCATGGAACAGGGAACCACAATCATGCCCGCGGTTTTAAATGAACCACTGGCAATAGTGGCACCAATATTCTTATTGTTATGAACTTCATCGGCTAGGGCTTCCACATCGTCTGCGGCCCAATCGGTTTCTATACCTATATTCATGCGCGCCGCTTGGCTCATCACCAGATGGGTTTCGATTTCAGGCTTATCAGCCAGCATTTGCAGCATACGAATGCCGTAAATCACACCGCTCGAGCCAGACATGCCAATAATTAGTCGCATAGAAGTTCCTTGCTAGTTTGGCAGTATTTTGCCCTGTTTAGAGAAGTCTGGGTAGTGATAAGTTTGAGATCATTGGACTTCGCTTTGGGTGAACTGTGTTTGCTGTCATCCCGATCCGCAATACCCTGTCATCCCGACCCGCATTACCCTGTCATCCCGACCCGCAATACCCTGTCATCCCGACCCGCAATACCCTGTCATCCCGACCCGCAATACCCTGTCATCCCGACCCGCAATACCCTGTCATCCCGACCGCAGTGGAGGGATCTCAACCAGCTAGCAGGATTATCAAGCACACTCATCGCAATGCCTGCCCTGACTGTCGCTTTAGCTTTGCGCTGCCTGAGCTAATAACGCACTGTCTGGGGTATATACGCTCGGCTACACCAATTCATACCAGAGAAAAACCTATGCTATCCAGCTCACCGCTATTTTCCTTAGTCGTCATGTTTTCCAATGCACAAAAGTTAAGCTTGGTTGTCTTATGCAGCGTCTTGATGGCCTGTGGTGGTGGCGGATCATCTACAACTCCAGATCTGGTGGATGAAGAGCCTGTAGCTGAAGAGCCTGTTGTTGAAGAGCCTGTGATTGAGGAGCCTGTGATTGAAGAACCTGCTGTGGAAGAGCCCGTAGAAGAACCAGTAACAGAACAGCCAGACCCCCTCTCCACCCAAGCTGACTCTGCTCGTGTAGGCAAGATAGCTGGGGTCAATATTTGGCAGCTGCCTAATTCCCCAGACGGTGACAGCCCTGACCAGTGCTGGCTCGCAGTTGGCTCCGATGCCAATGGTGAGATTTATATTTCCGGACATGATCACAGAACCAACTCCATGCTCTACCGTATGTATCAATCCGATAATACCGTTCGTTGGATTGGCGATGCGCGCACCGCCTCTGAAGCGGCGAATAATTGGGACAACGGCGAGACTGCAGAAAAGTTTCACACCCGCCCAATTCATCACGATGGTCAAGTCTATGTGGCAACACTGGACAAGTCCGGGATGGATGATGGTTTTCGCACTACCAGAGGCTTCCACTGGTACAGCTACAAAATCAGCCAAAATAGATTCTATGATTTGAGCGCCACAGAGACCAACGGTGTTGGCGCAGAGACCTTGCAACTGGCCACCATTCAAATAGATTCAGAGAACAACCTGCTCTATGGCATGTCGATCCCGGAAAATAAACTGGTGCGTTATGACATAGCAGAAGGCACCACCACCGTGCTGGGTAATCCTGATCAGTGGACCGGGTACTTTTACACCAACCGCTTTATGTGGGTCGACTCTCGCGGGCGCGTCTATATCACCGGCGGTTCATCCAGAGATCAGTGGAACAGGGGTGAATCTTCCGACGTCTTTGATCATGTTTGGTACTACGACCCCGTCACGGGCTTTGGTGAACTGCCAGAGTTTGAACTTCAGGGTCCCAACTCAATGGAAGTTGGCCAGTGGGATCGCGAGCACAAAAATCTCTATACCAG
>CAWLBR010000053.1:0-13532 GCA_963855085.1 Gammaproteobacteria bacterium | reverse complement strand
TAACCTCGATCTTTTTTGGTGGCGGCACCCCCAGTTTGTTTTCAGCTGGGGGTATTGGCCAAATACTCGACGCCGCGGAACGTATTATTGGCTTTGAGCCAGATATAGAAATCACCCTCGAAGCCAATCCCGGTACTGCAGAGCAGGAAAAGTTTAGCGGCTTTCGCAGTGCCGGAGTCAATCGCCTGTCCATAGGCATCCAAAGCTTTAATGATCAACACCTGCTACAACTGGGTCGCATTCACGACGGCACTCAAGCCCTATCGGCCATTGAAACCGCACGGCGAGCCGGCTTTGATAACTTTAATCTCGACCTGATGCATGGCCTCTCAGGTCAGACTGTTGAACAGGCGCGCAGAGATCTGCAGCTGGCCAGCGATAGTGGCGCGCTGCATATTTCTTGGTACCAGCTGACTATCGAACCCAATACCGAGTTCTACTCAAGGCCGCCGCAACTGCCGGAGGAAGACGCTCTGGTGGATATACAGCAAGCTGGTATGGAGCTGTTCGACAGCGGCGGTTATGCACAGTACGAGGTCTCCGCCTTTGCCCAGCCGGGACGAGCCTCCCAGCACAATATGAACTACTGGCAGTTTGGCGACTATCTCGGCATAGGCGCCGGCGCCCATGGCAAAATCACCATGCCCGCTGAAAACTCCATTCTGCGCAGTAACAAAACCCGCCAGCCAGATAACTATCTGGCCCGAGATCCACTGACACTGGCGCAGCACAAACCGATCCCCGTAGACGAGCTCGCCGTGGAGTTTATGATGAACGGTCTGCGCTTACGGAAAGGTCTTAGTGCTGACTACTTCACCCCGCGCACCGGTCTGCCGGCTTCAAGTATTGCCAAGCAGGTAGCAAAGCTGCAGTCTCAGGGACTATTGGAAGTGAACGATCGCCGCTATCAGGCAACTCCACTGGGCTATCAATTTTTGAACAGTCTTCTGCAGGGGTTTTCCTAGGGGCTGACGGGATTAATTTGCTAAACTGCACAGCATCAAAACACTAGAGTTATAAGTGACAGCTATGAGTGAACCCGCCTCAACCATCAATCAACTGCCTCCCCAGGAGACTGCGCGTCTACTGCGCCTGGCCACCTACGCCTCAACCTCTGTGGCACTGGTCTTGATTGCCTTAAAGCTAGCAGCCTGGGGTGCATCGGGCTCCGTCAGCCTGCTCGCCACCCTTATCGACTCCATGCTCGACGCCCTGGCCTCCATGATCAATTTGATCGCCGTGCGCCATGCCCTGACGCCAGCAGATAAGGAACATCGCTTTGGTCACGGCAAAGCCGAAGCATTGGCCGGTTTAAGTCAGTCTCTGTTTATCGCTGGGTCTGCTGGATTTTTACTCTTCGAAGCCGTCGACCACATGATGAATCCAGTCGCCTTAGAGTCCGTGCAGCTGGGTATCATTGTGATGGTGATCTCCATTGTCGCGACGCTGGGCTTACTCAGCTTCCAGCAATATGTGATTCGCCAAACCAACTCCACCGCTATTAAAGCTGATGCTCTGCACTATCGCACCGACCTGATGGTCAATGGCAGCGTCATTATTGCCCTGATATTAGTGAGCCTCGGCTATCCCGGATTCGATGGTATATTTGCCGCCGTAATCGGAGTTTATATTTTCTACAGTGCCCGGGAAATTATCATCACCTCCTATGATCACCTGATGGATCGTGAGCTTCCAGACGAAGATCGCGACACGATTATGGCGCTGGTATTGGCCCATCCCAGCACCCGCGGACTCCACGATCTACGCACGCGCCACTCCGGCACCATGACCTTTATTCAGCTGCACCTAGAACTCGACGACGACCTCAGCCTGATGGCGGCCCATAAAATATCGGACGAAGTGGAAACGCGAATCCTCTCAGCCTTCCCCGGCTCTGAGATCATTATTCATATCGATCCCCAGTCTGTTGCCGCCAAAGAAACCATGCCTGACTATGCCAGTAGTGAAGAACATAGCTTGGATTAGAGCACTTGAATGAAGAGTGCTTGGATGAAAAGCGCTTAGGCTAAAGGCCTCAGCCTTTGAGATTACGCCGCAAATAACGCTGCAAGATCGCCAGCAATCTATGGGGCACATGTTTACGCTTCCACTCCCCAGCAACAAAGCGATTGCCCTCGCTCAGGGTCGGATAACTGCGAATGGTTCCCAGTAACTTATTCAGACCCAAGTTATGTTTCATCGCCAGTACAAACTCATTGATCAACTCCCCAGCCTGAGGCCCGACAATAGTCGCGCCGAGAATGCGGTCTTTGCCGGGCACCGTGAGTACCTGGATATAGCCATAAGCATCGTTATCGGCAATCGCACGATCCAAATCCGATAGATCGTATTGGGTTACCTCTACCTCAATACCCTGCTCGGCAGCATCCCTCTGGTTTAAACCCACCCGCCCAATCTGCGGATCGGTAAATACCACCTGGGGCATAACTCGGTAGTCGACGCGGAATTTTTTAAACCGTCCAAGCAAACCATTCACCGCAGCAAACCAAGCCTGATGACTGGCAGCATGGGTCAGTTGATAGGGCCCAACCAGATCGCCACAGGCCAATATATTGGGGTAGCAGGTGCGCAGATAATCATCAGTAGTTAGGGTGCCATTGGCATTCAAGGGAATGCCCAATGCCTCGAGACCAAGACTCTCGGTATTGGCTGTGCGGCCGATTGCTACCAGTACTAAATCAAATTCAATTTGCAGTGGCTCGGCAGCGGGTTGAGCGCTAGAGCTTAGCTGCGCGGAACGCTGATCACCCTGAGATTCAAACTTTTCTGCGCCGTAGTTAGTCAGTACTCGCACTCCCTCAGACTCAAGGCAACCCTGCATAAAAGTGGCGACCTGCTGATCATCTCGGGGTAATAGCTGGGACTGCATCTCAACCAACGTGACCTGAGAGCCCAGCCGCTGAAACGCCTGAGCCAACTCACAGCCAATCGCGCCGCCACCAACAATTAACAATCGCTCAGGCAGATCCTGCAGCTGCCAAAGGGTCTCAGAGGTCAGTGGATCAACCTGATCCAGCCCCGGAATCGCCGGCATAGTGGGTCGCGCACCAGTGGCCAGAATAATTTTCTCAGCGCTAATTTGCTGCCCATCCACATCCACTACCCAGGGTGAAATCAGCTTGGCGTTGCCATATAGGCAGTCGACACCCAGACCGGTAAAACGCTCAACGGAATCGTGGGGCTCAATCGTTTTGATCACATTCTGAACCCGGCCCATCACCCGAGCAAAGTCGACTTCGGGAGTCGCAACATCAATGCCCAGCTGTGCCGCCTTCTTCATTTCAGCCATGGACTTTGCCGCGCGGATCAGCGCCTTGCTCGGCACGCAGCCAGTGTTTAAACAATCGCCGCCCATCTTATCCCGCTCAATCAGCGTCACTCGAGCCTTCAGGGTGGCACCTATATAGGCACTCACCAGCCCGCCACTGCCAGCGCCAATAACAATCAAATTGGTATCAAATTTCTTAGGCTTTTTAAAACTGCTGTAAAGCTTGCGGCGCTCCACGGCGTTGACCACCGCGCGCACTAACAATGGAAACAGGGCTAAGAGCACAAAGGACGAAATCACTGCCGGCGTCATAATACCCGCCGCAGAAAACTCATCAATGCTGCCGAGAGAAGCACCGGCATTAACGAACACCAGCGTGCCCGCCAACATGCCCAGCTGACTAACAAGATAAAAGGTCGATGCCTTTAAGGGCGTCAGGCCCATCACCAGATTGATCATCCAAAACGGAAACAGCGGTATCAAGCGCAGACCGAAGAGGTAGTAACCGCCCTGCTTTTCAACACCCTGATTAATGGTGCTCAGATGACTGGAAAATTTAGCCTGCACCCAATCTCGAAGCAAAAAGCGCGACACCAAAAACGCCAAGGTAGCGCCAATCGAACTGGCAAAGGAAACCAACAGAGTACCGGTCCAAAGACCAAACACCATGCCGCCAATAATGGTCAGCAACGCCGCGCCGGGAATCGACACCGCCGTGGCCACCACATAGATTGCAAAATAGACCGCCGCGGTGAGCAGCGGCTGCTGGATGTAGAGCTCGCGAAAGAAGTCCACCGAAAGGTAACGCTGACCGTCGAGGGCAACGTAGGCCCAGAGCACTGCGCCAATCGCCGCTACCACTAGTATTTTTTTAAGCACCACCAATACCTCTCAATAAAGCTTGTGACTACCTATTTTGAATAAACCTAAAGCTCTCAGAACCTTAGTTCAACAAACTTGATCTCAGACAAGCAGCCATTTTTAATGATTATTCAACCAGCTGTTCATGCCAAAACCGCTATCGCAATATACCAAAATCGCTATCTTAAAAAGATCCACGCGGTTACCCTCTTTTGCATTGAGACTCACCTGCAGTGGATGGTAACATGACCGCCAAATCCTGCTTCCGGCAAATAACCTTAATTAATTGTGGAGACCCACTATGAGCGACGCTATCGTTCACACGACAGATTCTAGCTTTGAAAGCGACGTACTTCAGTCTGATATACCAGCACTGGTAGATTTTTGGGCGGCCTGGTGTGGTCCCTGTAAAATGATTGCCCCGCTACTCGACGAACTCTCTACCGAATATGCAGGACGCGTAAAAATCTGCAAAGTAGACGTCGACACTAGCCCAGAAACAGCAGCAAAATTTAATGTTCGCGGCATCCCAACACTGCTTGTATTTAAAAACGGGACTGTAGAAGCGACTAAAGTGGGCGCTTTATCCAAAGCCCAGCTGGTCGAATTTGTTGACAGCATTTTATAATACGTTTGCGGCCCTGCTTTCGGGGCCGCAAAATTTCCTTGCGCTTTGATCAATGCGCGCTATACTTCGACCTATTCAAGCAATTTATATTCCACGTAGGCTCCCCCACTAACGACTTTCGGTGCTATTTATAAGCCCAGCTATAGTCCTACTTAAACCAAAGACATAGCCCATCGCAACCGGCGAGCCTCACCAAAAATTTAATGTAACTTTAGATTAACCTAAAGTAACAAGACGGCTGTAAAGCCAATCCCTCTATCAAACCCTATAGCAACCCTAAAATACCCCTCCTATGAATCTATCAGAACTAAAACAAAAACCTATTGACGAACTATTGAAGATGACAGCCGCTGCCGGCCTCGACAACTTAGCTCGATCAAGAAAACAAGACATCATCTTTGCCCTACTTAAGAAACACGCCAAAGGCGGCGATGATATTTACGGCGACGGCGTATTAGAAATACTCCCAGACGGTTTTGGCTTCCTGCGCTCAGCTGGTGCCTCCTACCTCGCCGGCCCCGACGACATCTATGTATCACCCAGCCAGATAAGACGCTTTAACCTGCGCACTGGTGACGGCATCTCCGGTAAGATACGCCCACCGAAAGACGGTGAACGCTACTTTGCCATGCTCAAAGTTGACGAGATCAACCTCGACGCCCCAGAAAATGCCCGCAACAAAATTCTCTTTGAAAACCTCACCCCACTGTTCCCAGATCAGCGCCTAACGCTAGAATCTGGCAATGGTTCCTCCGAAGATTTGACCGGTCGTATTATTGATTTGGTCTCTCCAATTGGTAAAGGACAGCGCGGCTTGATCGTGGCACCGCCGAAAGCCGGTAAAACCATCATGATGCAGAATATTGCTCAGTCGATTATTCGCAACAACCCCGAATGTATCATTATCGTATTGCTCATCGATGAGCGCCCGGAAGAAGTGACAGAAATGCAGCGCACCGTGCGCGGCGAAGTCATCGCATCCACCTTTGATGAGCCACCAACACGCCACGTGCAGGTTGCCGAAATGGTAATCGAACGCGCCAAGCGTCTGGTAGAGCACAAAAAGGATGTAGTGATTCTACTCGATTCGATCACTCGTTTAGCCCGTGCCTACAACACAGTTATCCCCTCCTCCGGTAAAGTACTCACCGGTGGTGTCGATGCCCACGCCCTAGAGAAGCCTAAGCGTTTCTTCGGTGCCGCACGAAATATCGAACACGGCGGCAGCCTCAGTATTATTGCCACCGCACTGGTTGATACCGGCTCGAAAATGGACGAAGTGATCTACGAAGAATTTAAAGGCACAGGTAACATGGAGCTGATTCTCGATCGCAAGATCGCTGAAAAGCGCGTCTATCCCTCGATCAACATCCGTCGCTCCGGCACCCGCCGCGAAGACCTGCTGATGGACGAAGAAGAGCTGCAACGTGTATGGATCCTGCGCAAGCTACTCCACGACATGGAAGACGTTGCCGCAATCGAGTTTATGACCGATAAGCTCAAAGGCTTTAAAAACAACGCTGAATTCTTTGGTGCAATGCGGCGTAAATAGTGCGCCAAAATAAGTGCAGCTTGCGTATCATAGGCCTGTTGCACTGACCTAGGCCCCAGCACCATGACATTTAAAAGCCCGTTAAAATATTCCGACCTGCGTGAATTTATAGCTTTCCTCGAACAGCGAGGAGAGCTAGTGCGCATCAAGCGAGAGGTCGACCCCAATCTAGAGATGACCGAGATCAGCGACCGCACACTGCGCGCCAAAGGTCCCGCTCTACTGTTCGAAAATCCCAAAGGCTACGACACCCCAGTTCTCTGCAACCTGTTTGGCACCCCAGACAGAGTCGCCATGGGCATGGGTCAAGAAAACGTCAGCGCCCTGCGCGATGTGGGTACCCTGCTGGCCTTCCTTAAAGAACCCGAGCCCCCCAAAGGCCTTCGCGATCTCTGGGAAAAACGCCACGACTTTAAACAGGTATTAAATATGCCTGTTAAGCAGATCAAAAACCCGCCCTGTCAGGAAATCGTCATAGAAGGGGACGACGTCGACCTCGACAAACTCCCGATCCAAACCTGCTGGCCCGGTGACAAAGCCCCACTGGTTACCTGGGCATTGGCTGTTACCCGCGGCCCCGAAAAAGAACGCCAGAATCTCGGCATCTACCGCATGCAGAAGATCGGCAAAAACAAATTAATTATGCGCTGGCTCGCCCACCGTGGCGGCGCCCTCGACTACCGTGAATTCCAAAAACGCTTTCCCGGAAAACCCTACCCAGTTGCCATCGCACTGGGTGCAGACCCCGCCACCACATTGGGCGCAGTCACTCCAGTACCAGACACACTCTCAGAATACGCCTTCGCTGGCTTGCTCCGCGGCGAGAAAACTCAGGTCGCCAAATGCCTAGGCAACGACCTGCAAGTACCCGCCACAGCGGAATTTATACTCGAAGGATTTTTGCATCCAGGAGAAGAAGCGGAAGAAGGTCCCTTTGGCGATCACACCGGTTATTACAACGAAGTGGAAAGCTTCCCGGTCTTCACCATCGACCGCATCACCCACCGCAAAGACCCGATCTATCACAGCACCTACACCGGCCGTCCGCCAGATGAGCCAGCAGTGCTAGGTGTCGCACTCAATGAAGTGTTCGTGCCCATATTACAAAAGCAATTTCCAGAGATCGTCGACTTCTACCTGCCCCCGGAAGGCTGCTCCTATCGCATGGCCATCGTCAGCATGAAGAAGCAGTACCCAGGCCACGCCAAACGCGTGATGATGGGCGTCTGGTCATTCCTGCGCCAGTTTATGTACACCAAGTTCGTGATCGTCACCGATGACGATATAGACGTGCGCAACTGGGAAGACGTTGTTTGGGCCATGACCACCAGAATGGACCCGGTCCGCGACACCATGATGGTAGAGAATACCCCTATCGACTACCTCGACTTCGCGTCCCCGGTCTCTGGATTAGGCTCAAAAATGGGTATGGACGCCACCAACAAAATGCCCGGTGAAACCGACCGCGAATGGGGCGAGACCATCGTCATGGATGAAGCCGTTAAGCAGCGAGTTGATGAGATGTGGGATGAGCTGGGGATCAATCTTGATTGAGCGTATTGAAACCAAACAGCGCATGAGCAGGATTGTGAAGCACAACGGTACGATTTATCTCTGCGGCCAAGTCTGCACCGATGCTGAGCAGGGAATCGAAGAACAAAACAGCGAGTATGCTGGCCAAGGTGGATATGCTTTTGGAGCAAGCGGGGAGTGATAGAAAACATATCCTGTCAGCCACGCTTTATATAAAAAATATGCAATATTTTGCCGCCATGAATGCGGTTTGGGACAGTTGGGTGCCAGAGGGTTTTGCCCCGGCTCGCGCCTGTGTTGAAGCCAGTATGGCCCGTGAGAGTCTGTTAGTAGAGATCTCGGTGATAGCCGCTGAGATCTAACATCCTCTAGATTTTGACCAGAATCATCTCCAAGCAATCCGCCTTAAAGCAATCCATCTCCGCATAAAACTTGATAGCTAGAAAATTCACTCCTATAGTTTACTCAAACTTCTGGGCACAGGATCGTGCCCAGAAAAAACCAAAGGAATGGTGATCAACATCCGAGAATTCTGCCTTTCGCATCCAATCTTTATTTTGGCCGTCAACTAAGCCTGCCCTATGGAAATTACTAGTACATTAGCTTTCTTAGTTTCCGGGGTTTCTCTTGCAGTGGCTTTGGTTACGGTTTCTCTAAATGTAAGAGCGGTGAGGAAGACTGATCTCGAAATTCTTAAGTTGAAACTTGATCTAGAAGAAGCCTCTTCTCGGATTTATGTTCCAACCTCTGAAGAAATTACAAGGCTGATGGATACCATCAAAGCCTCTCAAAATGTCTCTAGGGAGCTGCGCGAATCATCCAAAGAATATATCTCCTATTTTGAGAACTCTAGTAAAACATCCGATGGAATCATTAACAGTTCGGAAAATCTTGAGGTTAGTATTCGTTCTCTAGACGTCAAACTTTCCTCGGTTACTTCCTTGCTAGAAGAGTGGATTTATCTGAAGAAACTTAGTCAAAAATCAGATTTTCGATAGTCGCCAACTATTGTTATTAGACAGCAGAACGCCTTGCTAACCTAAGGTTAGGCTTATCTAAACCCTGGAATTAAAAAGAGAGAACCCATGAAAATATCAGGCAAGTTTCACGTAAAAATGAAACCAATTGATCCCTATGCTGATTCCACTGATCGTATTACTCTAGGACGTATGTCGATCGACAAGACCTTCCTTGGTGAGTTGTCTGCTACAAGTAAAGGGGAGATGCTTAACGCGCTTACCCCAATTCCAGGTTCAGCTGGCTATGTAGCAATTGAATTGGTTACAGGTGAGTTAAGTGGCCAAAAAGGCAGCTTTGCCCTACAACATTTCGGCACTATGTCGAATGGCGAGAAGAAACTAATCTTAGAGGTTGTTCCTGATTCAGGTATTGGAGAGCTAGAAAACCTTAAGGGCACAATGAGTATTGATATTAAAGATGGGCAGCATTTTTATACGTTTGAGTATGAGCTATAAAGACTTCACCAATCAGCTAAAGATGCGTTTAGAAAAAAAGGGGAACTTAAAATTGAATCCGGTATTGAAATTAAAAATCATCGATGTTTGTAACAAAAATGACAACCCTAAATTCCTTATGGAAGCTGCTAACTGGTGGACTAAGACTAATGAATTAGATCATTTTGAAAAGGCTTATAAAATTAAGGGAATGGTAGAGCATGGCCTATAATTTTTACTCAGATCAGATAAGAAATCCCATCTATTGCGTCGCTTTCTGTCATCTGATTTACCTATTAACCCTTTGGAATAATTAGGGTCAGACTCGAATTAACAACAGTCCGCAGCCATCCGTGCAACTAAAAATGGAGCTTCATATTGATACAAGCGCCTAAATCAGTAGTTTTTAAATCTCCAAGTGAACTTTGTAAGTGGCTGCAAGAATACCATGCAAGCGAAACCGAACTTTTGATCAAAATTTTTAAAAAGGCATCTGCTGTTCCAAGCGTAAACTGGAACGAAGTGGTGATTGAGTCACTGTGCTGGGGATGGATTGACGGTGTGAAAAGGTCGCTTGATGACCAGGCCTACCTTCAACGGATTACTCCGAGAAAGGCTCGAAGTAATTGGTCTAAAAGGAATACGGAACATGCCGAGCGTTTGATAGTCGAGGGGCGGATGATGGAGCCGGGGCTTGCACATGTCCGTGCCGCGAAAACCGATGGTCGTTGGGAGCAAGCCTATACCGTTAGCGAGATGAAGGTGCCAGAGGACTTTTTAACAAGTCTGGAGGGCATTCCGAAGGCGAAACAGTTCTATGAGACGCTAACTAAAGCTGACCGCTACACGATTGCTTATGGCTTGGAGTCTGCAAAAAGACCTGAAACCGGGGAGAGGAGATTTGAGAAATTTATAGATAATCTCGTTTGCAAAGAGAAGCCGGGCTTCAGCAAAAGTGACAAGGTATAACCTGCTGCTCAAATACCTTAGGCCTTCAATGCTTGGGGAAATTTTAATACATAGCAGAATTCCCCCAGAACCACTACACTCCCCGTCCTAAGCAACTGTCCCGCATTCCGCGGCTGCCCACCTCAGTAGGATCCCCATGAAAAAGACCTTTAAGTTAGAACACCCAAAAATCAAATTGCCGCGAGTCGTTGACTCGGTCAAGCACGATATCCGTAAATTCCTCAAGAAAGAACGAGCCAATACACTGCCCTCTGGCGCCAAGTACTGGGCCTTTGATTGCAAATTCGGCGAGTCTGAAGAGACGGCTATGGAAGTGCATCTGTCTTCCCTGACGAAAAACGTCGATGAGTTTGTGGCCAAGGGGCTTATGACTCTTTATGTGGAAATCAACGCTAAGGCCATTGGCGGAGAAGAAACCTCTGAAGTAAAAGCCATTAGCGGCGATGAAACCCCTGCGGTAGAGGAGGACTAGCTATCAACAATAACGATATCTTGCGCCGTGTGCGCTACATCTTCGACTTTAGCGATCAGCTGATGATTTCTATCTTTAAGCTCGGCGGTTACGAAGGCAATAAAGCTGAACTGTCCACTTGGTTGGCACGGGAAGGCGAGCCTGAGTTTGTACTCTGTGAGGATGTCTGCCTCGCCGGCTTTTTGAACGGCCTAATCATTAAGAATAGAGGCCCCAGCGATAAGGGTACTCCTGAGCCGGAACATTTCCTCAGCAATAACAGTGTGCTGCGCAAGCTGAAGATCGCCCTGAGCCTGCAGGCGGATGATTTGCTTGAGATTCTTAAGCTCAATGAATTCACCATGAGCAAGCATGAGTTGAGCGCTCTATTCCGTCGCCCTGACCATAAAAACTATCGTGAATGCTTGGATCAGGTGTTGCGTAACTTTCTTGATGGTATGGAAAAGCGTTACCGAAAAGCCTAACTGCATCTGATACAAAGTCCCCAGAGCCTGCAAAGGCGAATGATCTCAACAATATGAACCGGCCCTCCTCTACCAATGGGCCGGGGATATTTGCCCTAGGAGACATATCTTGGCAATCGCCAACATTGCTGATAACTGCTCAATCGAAATCGTATCCCCTATCCCCAGCAACTTATTCTATTCATCTTTTTTTGCCTACAAATAATAGGATAAGCCTTCGCCTGGTGTTTATAGGACTCAGCTAACTCTGCGTATATACAGATACGGTCCGCGAAATTACGGACTATTCTATTAAGACCGAGCTTAAAAAAATAATAAGAGGGTAGAGACCAGATAACCCTTATTTTACCCCTTCAACTCAAATTTCCAACTTAGATGACTATAGAAATTGATGAGCCGCAATTAGGCTCAAATAGCATTCAACAAGAATACCGATAAGGGTAGTTAGAGCCTTGAGATAACCATTACTTCGATGTGATATCGCCCTCTAACTCAATTGTTTCGGTTATTTTTGAACATAGCTATTGAACCCAAATTCATAGAATAAGAGAGAGATGACATGTCAGAAGAAGCCAAGTGCCCGTTCCATCACGCCGCTGGCGGCGGAACCTCAAACAAAGACTGGTGGCCAAATCAGCTGCCTGTGGATCTGCTCAACCAGCACTCAAACAAATCCAACCCCCTGGGGAAGACCTTCAGCTATGCAGATGAGTTTAATCAACTCGACTACGCAGCACTCAAGGCCGACCTAACCCACCTTATGACCGACAGCCAAGACTGGTGGCCCGCTGACTTCGGCCACTATGGTCCACAGATGGTGCGCATGGCCTGGCACGCTGCCGGCACTTACCGCACTCTCGATGGGCGCGGGGGCGGTGGTCGCGGGCAGCAGCGTTTTGCGCCGCTCAATTCCTGGCCGGACAACGTCAATATCGACAAGAGCAGACGGCTGCTGTGGCCGATCAAACAGAAGTATGGCCAGCAGATCTCCTGGGGTGATTTGTTTATCCTCGCGGGTAATGTGGCACTGGAGTCCATGGGCTTTAAGACCTTCGGTTTTGCCGGTGGCCGCGATGATGTCTGGGAACCGGATATGGATGTGAACTGGGGTGCAGAGACGGAGTGGCTGGCGGACGACAAACGCTTTCATGGGGATCGCGACCTAGACGACAATCTTGCCGCTACCCATATGGGTCTGATCTATGTGAATCCGGAGGGCCCCAATGCCAGTGGCGACTATATGGCGGCGGCCAAAGACATCCGCTCGACCTTTGAGCGCATGGCCATGAACGATGAAGAGATCGTGGCGCTGATCGCCGGTGGTCACACCTTTGGCAAATGTCATGGTGCTGCGCCGGAATCTCATAAGGGCCCAGAACCTGAAGGGGCGTCTATGGAACAGCAGGGCTTGGGCTGGGCCAGCGACTTCGGTAGTGGCCACGGCAAAGATACGGTTTCTAGTGGTTTGGAAGTGACTTGGACCACGACACCGACTCTCTGGAGTAATAACTACTTTGAGAATCTGTTTGAGTTCGAATGGGAGCTCACGCAATCTCCGGCCGGGGCTAAACAGTGGGTCGCCATCAATGCCCCTAATACTATTCCCGACGCTCATGTGGCGGGCGAAATGCACAGGCCCACTATGTTAACCACGGATCTCACCATGCGTTTTGATCCGGAGTTCGGCAAGATTTCTAAGCGCTTTCTGGATAACCCCGAGGCTTTCGCTGATGCCTTTGCCCGTGCTTGGTTTAAGCTCACTCATCGGGATATGGGCCCCAAGACACGTTACCTTGGCCCTGAAGTACCGGCGGAAGATCTGCTCTGGCAAGACCCTCTGCCCCCTGCAACCCACATGCCCAGTGCCACAGACATAGCTGATGCCAAGGAGCAGATCGCCGCTTCGGGCCTATCGGTTAGCGAGCTGGTGTCCGTTGCCTGGGCTTCGGCCTCAACCTATCGCGGTGGCGACAAGCGTGGCGGTGCTAACGGTGCTCGTCTGGCATTGGCCCCGCAGAAGGACTGGGCGGTAAACCAAGACGTCATGGGCACAGTGAGCAAGTTGAGTGAGATGCAAGAGACTTCTTCTAAGCTATCGCTGGCGGACATGATCGTTCTTGCTGGCAGCGTTGGCGTCGAGCAAGCTGCCAAGTTAGCCGGTATGCGAATGGAGGTAGCCTTTACTGCGGGGCGCGTGGATGCCACTCAGGCTCAGACCGATGTTGAGTCCTTTGCGGTGCTCGAGCCTCGGGCCGATGGTTTCCGCAACTACCGACAGGGCAACATAGGGGCAACCACCGAGGCCCTGCT
>CAWLBR010000052.1:0-13679 GCA_963855085.1 Gammaproteobacteria bacterium | reverse complement strand
GCTTACCGGACGCAGTGCGCGATCAAAACGCTCTTCGGCAACAGACATCTCGGGGGATATTATGCGGTCGGGCTCTATCATCTGACACCATGGTGGTTTTGCCCCGTAGCATACATTGATGGTTAGAGTTTTTCACTAGCGGGTCGGAGGTTTATTGTGAAAACCCGGCCTTCTATGAGCCCATACTTTTAAGCGCCAGACGAATCAACTCGCCGGCATCGCTGACCGATTCATTGGCCACACGACTGATAATTTTCGCGGCATCTGTGGGCTTATAACCCAAGGCGATCAGGGCACTCTCAGCTTCCTGAGAAATATCTGGCTTGGCCCCATGAGAACCAGCTGCAGAACCCGCGGCGGTAGCATCCACATCGCCGATCTTGTCGCGCATCTCGATAAGCAAACGCTCGGCGGTCTTTTTACCCACACCGGGCAGCTTCACCAAAGTGGCTATATCGTTATTGTGCACACAGATAGCAAAGTCATTAGCGGACATGCCTGACAAAATAGCCAGGGCCATTTTCGGACCTACGCCATTGACCTTTATAAGGTAGCGAAACAGTTGGCGCTCAGACTGGGTAGCAAAACCGTAGAGCTGTTGCACATCCTCGCGCACCACAAAGTGGGTGTGCAAGGTAACCGCCTCACCCACCGCGGGAACACCAAAAAAGGTGTTCAGTGACACCAGTACTTCATAGCCTACACCCTGCACATCGATCAATAGATCCGGCGCCTGCTTTTCGATTACCTTACCCTGAAGTCGTCCAATCATTTTCGCTTAGATCCTGAGTTTGTTTATTTAAGTCGCCCGCGGGCGTAGCCTTTGGCCCCTGTTGCCGCCAGTGCTCGAGAAGTCTGAGCGTGACAGAGAGCAACGGCCAAGGCGTCGGCAGCATCTTCCGCCGGCGCACTAGAGAGCTTTAACAGCTGCACAATCATCATCTGCACCTGGGACTTGTCTGCGGCGCCGGTTCCCACAACCGCCAATTTAATACTGCGGGCAGAGTACTCCCCCACTGAAAGCCCGGCATTGACCCCGGCCACGATTGCGGCACCTCGAGCCTGGCCAAGCTTTAGCGCGGAACTGGCATTGTGGGATAAAAACACTTCTTCGATGCCCATTTCCTCTGGCGCATACTGCTCAACCAGCTGGCTGACACCGTTAAAGATAATCTTTAACCGCTCGGGAAGTGAGCCTTCGGGTAGACGAATAATACCGCTGGTGACATAGGTCATCTTGCCCGCCACGGCGTCGATAATACCGTAGCCGGTGCGGCGCGATCCTGGATCTATGCCAATTATTCGAGTCATATTATTCTATTGCTTGTTTGTTGTGGGGGGAAACGGCGGAGAGTGTTGCAATCCCCTGTCTGGGAGTCAACAACTATAGATCGTCGGGAACGCCGGCACTCTTCTCCAAGGCTCTCTAATCCAAGACTCTCTAATCCAAGGCTCTCTTAATCCAAGCTTCTCTTAACCAAATCTCTCTATTCAGCCCGCAGAGCATCGATGGGAGTCATTTTTGCAGCCCTGGCGGCAGGCTGACTGCCAGCAAGCAGGCCAATCACCATGGATATTCCAAGAGCACCCAGCACTATGGTTGGGCTCAGGGCCACCGGCAAGCCCGGCACAAAGAGAGTTATAAGTAGCAATAAAAAGGCCACCAACAGCACCCCGCAGACCCCACCAATCAAACCCAGCACCAGGGCTTCCCCCAAAAACAGCATACGTACGGTCTGCGTGGTGCCGCCCAGGGCGCGCAATAACCCCACTTCCCCGGTGCGCTCAGTGACTGTGATCATCAGAATAGTGGTGATCCCCACAGCGCCCACCAGCAGGGAGATAGCCCCCAGCCCAGCCCCGGCAAAGGTGAGAATACTGAGAATATTGTCCATGGTGGCCAACACCTGATCCTGAGTGGTCAGAGTAAAGTCCTCAAAACCATGGCGTTCAATTAGCAGTCGGCTGATCCTGTCGGCCATGGCCTCACTGGTGGATCTGGGGTTAAAAAAGATATCGATTTCCATCAGGCTCTGGCGATTGAACAGCTGCAACCCTTTGCCCGCTGGGATAAACACCATATCGTCGAGGTCCGTGCCGAGAAACTCCCCCTTAGGCGCAACCACCCCAATCACCCGATAGCGCTCGCTGCCAATGCGCACAAAACTGCCCACCGGATTGACCGCGGCGAACAGCTCTTCTTTAACTTTACTGCCCAAGACCACCAGCGCTCTGGCCCGCTGCAAATCATCCGCGGGTAAAAATTTGCCCTGGGCTATCTCCAGCTTCCAGGCTTTATCCGCTGCCCCACCGACACCGGCGACGTCGGTGTAGCGGGCACGCTGATGGTATTTAACCTTGGCATTACCCATCACCAGGGGCACCACTTCTTCCACATTGGGCATCTGGCTGATGGCCGTGGCATCGCTCAGGGACAGTGGTCTAGTAGTGTTGAGTAGGCCGCCGATACCAAAGGTTTCAGTCTTACCCGGGTTCACCGCAATAATATGGCTGCCAAATTGAGTGAACTCATTGAGCACAAAAACCCGTAGGCCTTCCCCGAGGGCACTGAGCACCACCATTGCCGCAATACCAATAGAGAAACCGACAATGGTCAGCAAGGTTCTGGTGCGCTGCATCCACAGTGCTCGAAAGACCCAGCTGCTGCTATCACGAAAATTCATTACTGCAGCCCCCGCAATGCGAGTACTGGATCCAATGCTGCGGCGCGTTTCGCCGGCACAATTGAAAACACTAGGCCAGTGCCAAAGGCCACCAGCAGTGCAGCGGGCACTGCCCAGGTGGGTGGCTGCAGGGGAAAGCTCGGCCATAGGCCTGCAAGAATAGCGATCAGGGCAAAGGCAAAACTAATACCCAGGACCGAGCCCATGGAAATCAGCAGCAGGGATTCGCCTATAAACAGCTGTTTAATTTGGCGACTGCTGGCACCTATGGCTTTTAAGAGGCCGATTTCTTGGCGTCGCTGACTCACCGAGATCAAGCTGATATTCATAATTAAAATGCCCGCCACCAGCAGGCTAATGGACGAAATTGCCGCTATGGCCATGGTCAGTGTGGCGAGAATATTGTCGAAGGCGGCAAGCATGGAGTCCTGACTGATCACGGTGATATCTTCTTCACCATCGTGACGACTGCGGATAAGCTTGCGGATTTTTTCTTGAATTTTGTCACTGTCGGCACTGGGGACAATATCCAGCAGGATGCGAAACAGTCCTGGAGAATCAAATAGCTGCTCTGCGGTGCGCACCGGAATCAATAACATATCACGCATATCCAGACCCAGAGATTCACCGCGTTCTTCAAGTACGCCGATAACCCGCATACGCCGATCACCGACCCGCACCCATTCACCCAGAGCACGGCTGCTGCCAAACAGTTCGCGCTTAACTTTGATCCCCAGTACACAGACAGCCAAAGGTTCTGAGCGCGAGCGGGGACTGAGAATTCTGCCGGCACCTACATCCAGCTGGCGCACCGCAAAGAACTTGTCGTTGCTGCCCAAGGTAATAACCTCCCTCGAACGATTGGAATGAGCCACTGTGGTGGTTCCAGCAATAATAGGTGCCACCGCCAAGACCCCTGGGATTCGCTCCAGGGCATTGGCATCTTCAAGGGTTAGATCCCGAGGGGCGGCGCCATAGATAGGCGGGCCGCCGCCAGTGGTTTCCTTGCGTCCCGGGAGCACAATTAAAATGCGATTGCCCAGTGCCGAGAACTCTCGATCCACATAGCCGCGAGCCCCCTCACCCAGACTGGTCAGCAGAATCACCGAAGCCACACCTATGGCCACCGCCAAGAGTAATAATGCTGTGCGCACTTTGTGACGCAAAAATATCTGTCGATTAAAGTTGAACTGGTCAGATAGTCTCATCAGGACTCTTTTGCGCTGTTATATGACTATTTTTTTGAGCATTTGTTTGGCCATTTGTATCAGCAGCCTGATCACTATGGATCGCCCCATCGACCATGCGGATATGCCGTCTGGCTCGATCCCCGAGCTGCTGGTCATGGGTCACTGTGATGAGAGTAATGCCGTCCTGATTGAGTTTTTCCAGCACATCAATAACTTCACCACCTGACTTAGAATCGAGATTACCTGTGGGCTCATCGGCCAGCAGTAGACGTGGCCGCATCACAATGGCCCGAGCTATAGCGACACGTTGCAACTGCCCCCCGGATAATTGATTGGGCTTATGGGAGGCGCGCTCGGAGAGTCCCACCATGGCCAGCACATCGGCCACGGCACTGCGCCGCTGCTTTAGGGGCTGGCCGGCGAGCATCATTGGCAGCTCGACATTTTCAAACGCGCTGAGCCGATTTATCAGGTGAAAGGATTGAAAGATAAAGCCTATATTTTCACCGCGCAAATGGGCGCGACGCTCTTCATTGAGTTCTTCAGTAGCCACCTGATCAAACCAGTAGCGCCCAGAGTCCGGGCGATCAAGCAGGCCAATCATATTTAACAGTGTCGACTTACCTGAACCCGAGGGGCCCATAACACTGAGATACTCACCGGACCCTATCTGCAAGCTTACATCCCGCAAGGCCCGCAGCGGTGAATCCCCAACCTGGTAGGTTTTATTAATCGTCTCAAGTTTTATCATGGCCCGTCTACTACCCTGACCTCGGCGCCCTCAAGCAGTCCCTGAGTGCCTATATTGCCAATAATCTTATCCCCCTGTTGGGCACCACTTATGACCTCACTGAAATGCCAGTTGGACAATCCCAGCACCAACTCTCGACGTTCGATACGATTACTTTGATTCACCAGCAGAACAAATTTCTCATCGACCAACAGTTCTGTGGGGACTCTTAACGCTGAGGTTTTGGCATCCAATACAATTTCCATATCAGCGCTATAACCGGCGAGTAGAAGTGGCATTTGTTGATCCATATCGAGCTCCGCCTCCACCTCAACTGTCCGCGCCTGCTTTTCCAAATCCAATACATAGGTGGAAATGCGGCTGACTGTAGCCGGGAAATTGCGCTCACGAAAAGCGTCCATGGTGACTCGCACAGGCATGCCCACGGCGATCTGGGAGGCATCAACTTCATCTATGGGGGCACTAATGTAATGGCAGTCGTCGGTGAGCAAGTCGATAGCCGGAGGGGTCTGAACCCCAGGGGGTGAGGGGGTGGAAAACTCTCCCAGCTCCCCGGTCACTTCAGCAACCCGCCCGGCAAAGGGCGCGTGGAGATAGGTCTGTGCCAACACCGCTTCGGCCAGTTTGACACTAGCTTTGGCCTGCCCGACCCTGGCCTTGGCTGCCTCGCAGGCCGCGGCGCTGGCATTGGATTTGGCCAGGGCCAGGTCGGCACGCTCGGAGGAAACCAGTTTCTTTTCAACCAGTGCCAGCAGACGCTGGGACTCACGAGCATCCGAAGCGCTGGCTATACAGATGCTCTGTCGCTCTTTGTCCATAGAGCTGGCGGTTGCCTTGGCCTGTTCCACCTGAGCGACGCGATCCTCATTCCACAGTGACATAAGCAACTGCCCTGCTGCTACCTCCTCCCCCTCATCCACATAGAGCTCTGCGATCTGGCCACCAATGGGCAGTGACAGTTTGGAACGCTGGCAAGCTTCGACAGTTCCCGCGCGAGTGTTAGAAACACTGTTCTCCACTAACCCCACCGACAGTTCAACCAGGTGTACTTCTGGTAGTTGCGGTCGTGAAACAACGTAAATAAGGGCGACCAGTAAACTGAGTGCCGCGATCCAAATCCATCTGCTATTCATAGCTCTGCCTTTTTGGGGTTGATGCTATAAACGTAGTGAACGGCGGAGAAAATTTCTAGTGAACTGATGCAGCGGCTTTAAGAGATAGAACTTGAATTAGGTTTGACTGATACAGAACAATTCCAGAGGAAAGAGCACCGGTACTATTACAGGGCAAGGCCTCTATAAAGAGCGGAATTAAAAACTCAAAAATGGACCAAAAAAAAGCCCTCAGGCATCACACCGGAGGGCTTGTCTAGACCGCGAGCTTAGTCGTCAGTTTTAGCGTCTGCTTTGGCTTTTTTCGGTGCAGCTTTGGCTTTCGCCTTTGGAGCGGCCTTGGCTTTTGGCGCAGCTTTAGGAGCCGCTTTGGCCTTCGGTGCGGCCTTGGCTTTAGGGGCAGCTTTTTTTGCTGGTGCTTTTTCTTCCGCTGGAGCTTCTTCAGCAGCTGGCGCTTCAACTTCAGGAGCAGCTTCTTCCACAACTTCGGGAGCTGGCTCTTCAGCTACTTCGGCCGCAGGCTCTTCAACCACTTCAACCGCTTCAGGAGCAGCTTCTACTGTTTCTTCAACCACTGGTGCTGGAGCAGGCGCGGCGGTTTTAACCAGCCCTTCGGCCTGCAAAATAGCGACTTTGTCGTCACCATTAACCCAATTATGTTCGCTGTTCTTAACTGCAAAACGACCAGAGCCCTTTTGATAAACCGTGTATTCTTTTGTTTTTTTAATAACTTTCATCGCTACTTCCTCTTCTGATTACTCGCTTGAGTTTATAGTATTTATTAATCCTACTACTTCTTTAAACCCGATCTATGCGCTCGATCAATTGCTCCAGCACAACATTCGGAATCTCTGCGTTAGTGAAGAACTGCTGCACAGCTCTACACCGTCTTAATCTTCAAAGCATCTTCTGATAACTTTTTTACCAGCCCGCAATATCCTACAGGCTGGCAATCTAAGTCAATAGCGAGACAAAAGCTTCAATCTGTCCAGTCTCTAGTATTACGCACTCGGCTCTTTGGTTCGCAGTTTAATACTCAGATCCCGCAGCTGATTATTATCTACCACTCCTGGCGCATCAGTTAGCAGACAGGCGGCAGACTGAGTTTTCGGGAAGGCAATGACATCGCGAATAGAGTCGGCGCCCGTCATCAGCATCATCAGGCGGTCGAGGCCAAAGGCCAGGCCACCGTGCGGGGGAGCACCATGCTTGAGTGCGTCCAACAGGAAGCCAAACTTCTCACGCTGCTCTTCTGCATTGATGCCGAGCACTTCAAAGACCGTCTGTTGCATCTTCTGATCGTGGATACGAATCGAACCACCACCCAACTCACAGCCATTGAGAACCATATCATAAGCGCGAGAGAGAGCTTCACCCGGGTTGGCCTTGAGTTCTTCTTCGCTGCACGAAGGCGCGGTAAAGGGGTGATGCAACGGCGTCAGTGCACCGGAATCAGTGGTTTCAAACATGGGGAATTCAATCACCCACATCGGTGCCCAAGCACAGGTATAGAGATCCAGATCTGCGCCCACTTTACAGCGCAGCGCACCCAGCGCCTCGGAAACAATCGAAGACTTGTCGGCACCAAAGAAGACGATATCGCCATTCTTGGCATCCAGGCGCTGCATAATATTCATGGTGACTTCATCACCGAGGAATTTAATAATCGGCGACTGCAGCCCTTCTATACCAGTTTCAATGGCATTGACCTTAATCCAGGCCAGACCTTTGGCACCGTAGATACTGACAAACTTAGTGTACTCATCAATCTTCTTGCGAGAAATTTCGGCGCCACCTGGCACTTTCAGTGCGGCAACTCGACAAGCTGGATCGTTGGCTGGACCGGCAAAGACTTTAAATTCAATGTCTTTAAGCAGGTCTTTGATCTCCACTAGCTCCAGGGGAATACGTAAATCAGGCTTATCAGAACCGTATCTATGCATGGCGTCGGCATAGGTCATGCGCGGAAAGCTTTCGAATTCAACGCCCATATGCTCGGAGAAAACACCCCGAATCATAGTTTCGGTGGTGGACATAATGTCCTCTTCATCAACAAAAGAGGCCTCTATATCAATCTGAGTGAATTCCGGCTGCCGATCGGCGCGCAGATCTTCATCGCGAAAACATTTGGCGATCTGATAGTAGCGATCAAATCCGGCAACCATTAACAACTGCTTAAACAGCTGCGGCGATTGCGGCATTGCGAAAAACTGCCCGGGATGAGTTCGCGAAGGAATCAAATAATCACGCGCACCCTCTGGGGTGGCTCTGGTCATAATCGGCGTCTCTATATCTAAAAAGCCATCGTCCACAAGGTAATTGCGAATCGACGAACTGACCTTGGAGCGGAAGCGCAGGCTGTTCTGCATTTCCTTGCGACGCAAATCCATATAGCGATATTTGAGTCTGACATCTTCACCGACGGTGACATGATCGTCTAACTGAAATGGCGGTGTAACGGCGCTATTGAGGATTTCCATGGCGGTGCCATAGACTTCAATTTCACCTGTAGCCATATTGCTATTAACTGTCGCGGCACTGCGGGCACGGACTATACCTGTGACCTTGAGTACATACTCAGAGCGAACACTGTCGGCCTGCTCAAAGAACTCACCGGCATCGGGATCGAATACCACCTGAACAATACCTTCGCGATCGCGCAGATCGACAAAGATAACGCCACCGTGATCACGGCGACGATCTACCCAGCCGCAGAGGGTAACTTCTTGATCAATATGTTCACTGGTGAATAATCCACAATAGTTAGATCGATACATCTGTTGTCTTTCCCTACTCTAATTTGCTTTGGTTAAATTTAAAGGAGCTCTCAGTTAAGTTCTCAGTTAAGTTCTCAGTTAAGTTCTTATTTAAGAGCTACTGGCGTCAGTGGTGGATGTCTTGGAGCCGCTACCACTGTCGCTAAGATTCTTTTTGTTGCCGGTTTTAAAGTCGGTCTCATACCAACCACTGCCACTGAGGCGAAAGCCGGCGGTGGAGAGTTGTTTTTTAAGTTCAGGCTTTTCGCAGGCTGGGCAATCCACCAGTCTGTCATCACTCATTTTTTGTATCGCCTCGAGCTCATGGTCACAGGCCGCGCAGCGATAGTCGTATATGGGCATAGATTTGATTCCTAAAACGCAAGAGCGCAAAGATACGCAGAGCTAAATTCTTGTTTAAACACTTATCCAGCAGCATCAGACCCTCTAGCATAGCTTGGGTTACTTCTGCGGCGAGTAAAAAAGCGCCGCATTATACCTCAGCACTAGCACTTGTAGAATGCCCGCAGATGCGCTGAGCCCGCCGGAGATTAAAAAAAACACGAAAAACATTGCCATTTTTGGCATATCAGGAAAACAGCGGCTATAAATGATTGCGAGGCTCTGTTGGTGGCTCAACGCAATACAGCAGGGATGAAATATGATTTACATTTATAAAGGAAAATGTGATGGCTGTTAAGAAAGGATCTGCGAAAGCAACCTCAACTGCAAAAAAGGCTGAAAAGCCGGTAAAGCAAAAGACTCTATCCGCTGCTAAAAAAATCACCAGTGTTAAACAAGCGGCTGTGAAAAAGGCCCCCAATAAAGTTGCCGTAAAGAAAGTTGCGGTAAAGAAAGCCGCTATAGCCAATACGGCACCCAGCAAAAAAGCCACTGCTGTACGCGAACGCTATAGCAAGACTCAAATCATCAGCGAACTGGCCGCCAACTCGGACCTGACTCGCAAGCAGGTCAATACACTGCTCAGTGAACTGGCCACTCTGGTAGAACGCCATGTTAAAAAGCGCTCAGTGGGTGAATTCGTCCTTGCCGGCCTGATTAAAATTCACACGGTTAAGCGTCCGGCCAAGAAAGCCTACAAGGGAACTAACCCCTTCACAGGCAAAGAGACCACCTTTAAAGCACGCCCTGCATCAGTCGCAGTGAAAGTACATGCCTTAAAAGGCCTAAAAGATATGGCCCAGTAGCAGCCGCCATATCTGACCCCAATCAGGCCTGCTCAGTTTGCAGGCCCAATGGTGCAAGCGCAGCGACAATACGCGCAGCTGTTTCAGTTAACAGCTGCGGCGCATAGGTCGCTGCAGCCACCGCTCCCCAGACAGGTCCGGGCCAGGCAGCATCGCGTTCAAATCGCACCACATGGTGCATATGCAGTTGCGGGACCATATTGCCGAGGGTCGCAACATTTATTTTGTCCGCCGCAAATAGATCGGATAATGTCTCGGCCAGCAGGCAGGACTCATCTAACAGCTGCTGTCGATCGACCTCATTAAGATGATAGATCTCACGTATCTGTTCGCGCTTAGGCACCAAAATACACCAGGGGTAATTGGCGTCTTTACTGAGCAGTAATAAACTCAATGGAAAAGCGCCTAGTAACAGCGTATCCGCTTCTAATCGGGAATCTAATTGAAACATTTTGTCCTCATCTCTGTTTATCTCTGCTTACTCTCTGTACGGCGACAGCTCAGGGCCGTAAAATGGCCGCCTAAACCAACCGACCAGCAGTGTAAGAGAAACCATGCGCGCCAGCCAATACCTGATTTCAACAAAAAAAGAATCTCCCGCCGATGCCGAAGTGATCAGCCATCAATTGATGCTGCGCGCCGGTATGATCCGCAAAGTCGCCTCTGGACTCTACTCTTGGCTGCCTCTTGGTCTCCGCGTATTTCGTAAAGTCGAAGCCATCGTTCGTCAGGAGATGGACAGATCCGGTGCATTAGAAGTGATGATGCCTGTGGTACAGCCTGCGGATCTCTGGGAAGAATCTGGACGCTGGGGCCAATTCGGTCCTGAATTACTGCGTATCAAGGACCGTCATGGTCGCGAGTTCTGCCTCGGCCCCACCCACGAAGAAGTGATCACCGACATTGTTCGCAATGAAATTCGCAGCTACAAACAGCTGCCGGCTAACTTCTATCAAATCCAAACCAAATTTCGCGATGAGCGCCGTCCACGCTTTGGCGTCATGCGCACCAGAGAGTTTTGCATGAAGGATGCCTATTCGTTCCATATAGATAGTGCATCTCTGCAAGAGACCTACGACCTGATGTATCAGACCTACTCGACGATTTTCGATCGCACCGGTCTGGTCTATCGCGCAGTACTGGCCGACACCGGTAGCATCGGTGGCAGTGTCTCCCATGAATTTCATGTGCTCGCAGATTCCGGTGAAGATGCAATCGTGTTTTCCAGCGAGAGTGATTACGCCGCTAACATCGAGAAAGCTGACGCACTGGCACCCAGCGAAGCGGCTCCCTCAGCCACGCAGGAAATGGCCGAATTGGCCACCCCCGGTATACACACGATTAAGCAGCTCTGCGAGTTTATCGACAGCAGTGCCGAGAAAACCCTTAAAGCGCTGATTGTTAGCGCCGAAGACGAAGAGGGGAAAACCCAACTCTATGGTCTGATGATTCGTGGCGACCACGAGCTCAATGAAGTCAAAGCTCAGCGCGCCTTAGGTTTAGAAACTGAAGTGACCTTCGCCACTGAAGAACAGATTAAAAGCACCCTGAACTGCTCACCGGGATCCATTGGACCGGTCAATCTCAACCTACCCATAGTTGTGGATCACTGGGCCGCGCAGCTCAGCGACTTTGTCTGTGGCGCCAATCGCGATGGCTATCATCTCACCGGCGTCAATTGGCAGCGCGACTGCAGCGAATTCACCGTAGCCGATATTCGCAATGTCATCGCCGGCGACCCAAGCCCAGATGGAAAAGGCGTATTAGAAATCAAGCGCGGTATTGAAGTGGGGCATATCTTCCAGCTCGGCACCAAATACAGCGAAGCCATGAAAGCCACAGTGCTCGACGAGAACGGTAAAGACCGCGCTATGTCCATGGGCTGCTATGGTATAGGGGTGAGTCGCATTGTTGCCGCCGCTATAGAACAGAACCACGATGACAACGGCATTATCTGGCCAGAGTCCATCGCACCGTTCCAGGTCGCTATAGTGCCGATCAATATGCACAAATCTGAGCTGGTTGCAGAGACCTGCCTGGCGCTCTATAACCAGCTAGTTAGCGCCGGTTATGAAGTGCTGTTTATGGACGAGCCCAAAGCCCGCCTCGGTGGCATGTTGGCGGATATCGAACTGATCGGTATTCCCCATCGAATCGTTATTGGCGACCGTGGTTTGGCCGATGGCAATGTCGAATACCGCAACCGCCGGGAACCGGAAAATCAACATATAGCTATGGATAAGCTGGATGATTTTATTGCCGAGAAAATTAGTAAATAGTTGTTTGTTATGGCCACAGTGGATTGCTGTGGCCCTGTTTCTGCTGTCTATTTCAGTCACTGCAGTTTCTCAAGAGAAACCTGCTGCCGATCCCGAACTCTTATCCCTGCTTAAACAGGCCGCCGCCGAAGCCGATAGTTTTGATGATCAATACGATGCCCAAGTCTGGCTCGTGGAGAAAGAACCGGCACTGGCCAGGTTAGTTAAAGACCCCGCCCAGCGCATTTCATTACTCAAGCTAATTCACAGCGAAGCCTCCCGCGCGGGCCTCTCCCCTGAAATTATTCTGGCGCTGATTGAAGTGGAAAGTCACTTTGATGGTTATGCCGTTTCCTCTGCCGGCGCTCAGGGCATGATGCAAATAATGCCCTTCTGGAAACACGAAATCGGACGCCCAGAGGACAATCTGATCAATATACAAACCAACCTGCGATATGGCTGCACCATTCTCAAATACTATCTCGACAGAGAGAAAGGCCGTCTTGCAGATGCCCTAGCCCGCTACAATGGCAGCTATGGTCAGTACTGGTATTCCGAGCGGGTCCTCGACAGCTGGGCGAAACACTGGCGCTAGTCTATGATCCTCGTTATCAATACAGCTATTCTATCAATACAGCTATTCTATCAATACAGCTATTCTATCAATCACACTACCACCTCTGGGTTACAGCTAATGAGTTAACCCAGAAGCTTTGTTAGACTCGCCAATCATTAGTTGGAATGTTTATGAAAGAGCTAAATATCAGTGCCGAAGAGATGCTGTCGCCACAGCAACTACGCGAGAAAATTCGCAGCGGCGAGCACAGAGCTAACACCTCTGGATTCTGCAATGGCTATGTACAGTGTAATTTGGTGATTCTGCCCGCTGATTCAGCAGCGGACTTTCTGCAGTTTTGTCAAAGTAATCCCAAGCCCTGCCCCCTGATTGCCACATCAGAACCCGGCGTCTTTAATCTGCCTGCACTGGGTAAAGATATTGATATTCGCACTGATATACCAAGCTATAAGGTCTTTGAACATGGCCAGGTGGTCAGTGAAGTCAACGATATATCCCCCCTGTGGCGGGATGATCTAGTAGTCTTTTTGCTCGGCTGCTCCTTTTCATTTGAAGAAGCCTTGATTGCCGACGGCCTAGACGTGCGCAATGTCAGCGAAGCAGTCAATGTCCCCATGTACAAAACCAATATAGACTGCACCCCCGCCGGCCCATTTGCCGGTGAGATGGTTGTGAGCATGAGACCTTTTGTGCCAGAAGAGGCACTGCGCGCTGCGGAAATTTGTAAGCGTTTTCCCTCAGTGCATGGGGAGCCGATACATTATGCCAATCCAGAACATATAGGGATTGCGGATATTAGTCGCCCAGATTTTGGTGATGCGGTGACGATTAAAGAGGGAGAGTTGCCGCTGTTTTGGGCCTGTGGAGTAACGCCTCAGGTGGCCTTGGAAGCGGCGAAATTACCTTTTTGTATAACCCATAGTCCCGGTTGTATGCTGGTGACTGATTTGAAGAATAGTGATCTTGCGGTGGCTGTTGATTGAGTCAGTGAATCGAAAGGGTTTGCTGCCAGCGGCAGGAGATCCTTCGACTACGCTCAGGATGACACACAACTGTGTCATCCTGAGAGAGCGCAGCGAACCGAAGGATCTCCTATCAGGATGGCAGCGTAAAGCAACGAATTAATAAAGGGTCTCCTGCCAA
>CAWLBR010000051.1:0-14050 GCA_963855085.1 Gammaproteobacteria bacterium | reverse complement strand
GCTCGGATAAAGACAGTTCAGATACGCTAGTTTGGTTATTCATAAAGTTTCACTTTTATTTTTATAATTAATTATTTTGGCTGTTGTTTTAATACTCAGGTAACAGAGCACTCTCAATCCCCAATCTCCAATCCCCAATCCCCAATCCCCAATCCCCAATTCCCAATTCCCAATTCCCCCTTCTTATTCAATGTACCCCGACACTGAATATTGCTTCTTTTTAGAATTACAGCTCAGCGTTACGGCGCCGTTTTGTTTAAACGTACAACCCCAATCGACTGCTCACCCGCTGCCACATAGAGCAGATAGATCTGTCCATCGGAATCGACCAAAATATCCGGATCCCGCAGATCATTGATCGGTTCACTGGTCTCGCCACGGAGCGATGACTGCAGAGGCAGCTCACTGCCCTCCCAAGGCTGTTCAGCACGCAGCAACTCAGTTGGGTGAGTGGGCAACCAATCGTCCCAGTCGGATGACGAGAGGCTCACTGTTGAGACTAATAGCCGTTCCGGTGCATCACCAACCCGCGACCAGACCACAGTAAGCTGATCACCCTGTAATAGCACTGCACTGTGTCGCGTATCGTTACCAAATAGCGATTTATCCCGCGACTCATAGTCGCCGAGTAATTCATCACTGCGATAGAGAATGCCGGGAGCGGCTAAAAAGTAATACTTGTCTTTATAGGCAAAGCTGCGCAAATAGACCGCACCGAGCTTTTTCTCGCTGGCAGTAAAGTCGAGTCCGTTCGTCGATGTCGCCACACCGCTAACCTGAGAAAGGCTGTCACGCTGACCATGGAAGAACATCACAATCTGCTGGTTAGCCTCATCCACCACCACTTCCGGACTGGCTATATGCGCTTTAAGGGTTTGGCTTGCGGCTATGCCCCGCTGTTTACGAATCTCCTGATCAGTCACAGCAGCTTGATAGACTGCCAAAATCGAATCTCTAAACAAATAAATCGACACCGCATCCCAGAGCTCAGCCAGCCCCTCGCCCAAACTAAGGCGTGGAATACTCTCACTGGGAAAACCCGAATCCTTTATCGACAGCGCTCCCGGCTCATAGATTGACCAGGGCCCTTCGACTTTATCGGCATAGGCAAGACGAATAAAATCGCCTTTGTGATGAGAAAAATACAGATAGTAATTACCCAACGGATTCTCAACCCAGTCGGGAACGCGAATCAATGAGGGACCATTAATATTGCTATAGCCCTGCTCTTCCGCCAATGCTGTCAGCCGTGGACTCATGGCAGTATCAATGATCGGCCCATCGCTTAAACGCTGCACAGATAGACTCGCTGATTGCGTGGGCAAATACTCATAGCTCGGCCACAGCCAAACCAGGGTCACTGCCACGAACAACGAAAAGGCCAGGGACAGATAAATCAGTCCATGAAAAACCCTGCGAACAATATTTGATAAAGCGTTTAACATTTAGAGATCAACATTCCTGTATTAA
Source organism: Gammaproteobacteria bacterium (assembly GCA_963855085.1). Taxonomy (GTDB): domain Bacteria; phylum Pseudomonadota; class Gammaproteobacteria; order Pseudomonadales; family Porticoccaceae; genus HTCC2207. The sequence goes on along the minus strand of CAWLBR010000051.1, from coordinate 12,580 downwards.
GGTTCCTGTATTAAGGTTCCTGTATTAACGTTTCAACACCTACGACTAAGGCAAAACAATATTAAACGCATCATTGGGTTCGCCTAACAATGAAAAGAACTTCACTAACCTAAGCACACTGCCATCAACCGACAGTTCATCCGAGCCGATTAAATCAGTTAAACCGGCCTCACCCACTAGAATATCGACAAACAGTGCCTTACTTAGGGTCAGCGTCGCATCGGCAGCTTTATCCTGGGGCACTTCGCGATAATGCATCACTGAGTTTCTAATAGTCATTACGAAATTTTTATTAACCGCGCCCTGCTCATTGGTGAAACTAATATTAATCACCAGCGCTTCACCTTCAGCCTTTTCCCCATCCAACCGCACCGACAGGGCTTTCATAAATTGATCCAGTGGAACCTGCTGTAAAAATGCTTTTGATGCGGCGGCGTCATAACGAACAATTTTGGTGCCACCCTGAAGGTCGTGAGCACCAGAGAGGTAAATATCACGCCAAGGGCCAGCCTCGGCCTGATAGGCCATTTGACGATAGGCTTCGGCCAACATAGCACGGGCCTCAACATTATCCGGTTCAGCAAATACCAGGTGATTCAACACCTCAGCCACCCAGCGATAGTCACCCTTTTCCTGATACTCCTCAGCCTTCTCTAGCAACTCCTCAGCACCGCCCATAAACTCTACGTAGCGCAGTGCAGACTCCACTGGCGGCAATGGATTAAGTGTTGCTGGATTGCCGTTATACCAACCAAAGTAATACTGATAAACCGCTTTACTGTTGTGGCTCAGAGTGCCGTAGTAACCGCGCAGATGGAAATTACCGGCGAGACTTTTAGGTAATTTTAATTGCTCGGCGATCTCTTTAGGAGTCAGCCCTATATTGGCCAAACGCACTGTCTGGTCGTGGGTAAATTTGTACATATCCTGTTGCTGGTGCAGCTGGGTGACAATTTCATCATGACCCCAGGTTGGCCAGTGGTGACTGTTAAACAGCACAGCGGCGTCAGCTATGGGCTCGATAAAGTCAGCGATATGACCAATATAATCACTCCAGATCAGCGCATCACGCACCTTGGCACCACGCAGAGTCAGTACATTGTGCATCACGTGCGAAACCACCTCGGCACCGCAAAAGGCTTTCCATTGAGGGAGATAAAAGGTCAGTTCTGAAGGCGCTTCACTGCCGGGCATATTAAAGAATTCAATCTCGACACCATCCACAGCGAGACTTTGCTGAGGCTGATCGATTAATACTGTGGGCTGCAGAATGGAGGTGCTGCCAAAGATAACCTGTTTGCCTAGACCTGTGTCCACATGGCCAGTGGCAGAGATACTGAGGGGGTCGCCATACATATAGCTACCGCGACGCAGCATGGCTGGACCGGCAATAACGTTTTCACTTACGGCTTCATGAACAAAACCTATTGGGGCTATAACGGGGATGTTTTTGTCAGCCACCTGGTCTGCATTGAGCAGTGCCAGGATACCGCCGAAGTGATCGACATGGCTGTGGGTAAATATCACGCCGGTGATTTTAATCGGGCCGAGATGCTGTTCGGCAAAGTCCATGGCGACGCGACTGGTTTCGAGGGTGGTGAGGGGATCTACAACAATCCAACCATTATCACTTTTAATCAGGCTCATATTGGCGAGATCAAAACCGCGCAGTTGGTAGAGACCTTTCTCGACTTCGAAGAGTCCGCGAATACTGTTTAATTTTGCCTGACGCCAGAGACTTGGGTTAACGGTGTCTGGGGCTTCGCCTTTAACAAAGTCATAGGCGGCGGCATTCCAAATTTCGGTGCCTCGGGCGTTATTTAATCTGTTGACTGGGGCACTGGCGATAAGGCCACGTTTAGCATTATCGAAATCCACTTGGTTCTCTATATCAAGTGTCTCTGCTAATTGGAGATTACTGTCTAGGGTGAACTGGCTGGCAGCTGAATCGATGATTTCAATGTCGGCTTTTTGATCGCAGGCGGCTAATAAAAACAACAGAGAAAAACTGATAAGTGGAGTAGATACACGACGCAGACTAGCCTTGATCATAATGCTTTCACCCTTAGATTTATTATTTTTGTTATGTGCTTTGAGAGCACAATTTAAAATCTCTTGGAGACTTAAATTAAAACAGTAGCGTTGCCTACAAATAACTTTCAAAGCACAGCTAAAACTCTATCAAAAGTAATTATTTAAAACTCAGAAGTACGATTTAAGATTAGATTCTGGGCTTCTCTTAGAGAACCATATGCCGCAGGGACGCGGCATCTGAGCGTACCTGGACGATGCACACGGATGTGCAAGTGTCGCGAGAGGCATGGATGCCGGTAGCGACCGTATTTACAGCGTGTTCTCTAAAGGAAGCCCAGAGCCTAATCGCCACCAGAAATAATTAATATCCCCGGAGACAAACTCCAAACAAAACAGCCCCTTAAACAATCATCTAAGAGGCTGTTTGAACTAACATTTCAAGACGGTTTAAACTAAGACCTAAACGACCTCAAACAGACCAGCAGCACCCATACCACCACCAACACACATAGTGATAACAACATACTTCTCGCCGCGACGCTTACCTTCCATCAACGCGTGCATAACCATACGCGCGCCACTCATACCAAATGGGTGACCGATAGAGATAGAACCGCCATTAACATTCAAACGCTCCATAGGAATGCCCAGCTTATCGCGGCAGTAAATAACCTGAACCGCAAACGCTTCGTTCAACTCCCACAAACCAATATCATCAACCGTCAAACCGTGACGCTTCAACAGCTTAGGAATAGCAAAAACAGGACCAATGCCCATCTCATCCGGCTCACAACCCGCAACCGCGATACCACGATAAATACCCAGCGGCTCAAGATTACGCTGAGAAGCCAAAGTACCATCCATCAGTACAACTGCAGCAGCGCCGTCGGATAGCTGTGACGCGTTGCCACCAGTGATCGTTCCGCCATTGCGAACCGCTTTCAGACCAGACAGACCCTCAAGATTAGTACCAGGACGGTTGCCTTCATCTTTCGACAGAGTCACAACTTCTTCAGTTACTTCGCCAGTCTCACGATTAGTCACCAATTTAGTAGCAGTAACCGGAACAATCTCATCAGCGTAAAGACCCGCTTCCTGAGCAGCCGCAGTGCGCGCCTGAGAAATAACCGCATACTCGTCCTGAGCTTCACGGGAGATGCTATAACGATTCGCTACAGTCTCAGCCGTGTCCAGCATAGGCATGTTAATCAGGGGTACGTTTTTCATAGCCAGTGGATCAGCAACACGATGCACGTTGAAGTGCTCATTTTGAATCAAGCTGATGCTCTCACAACCGCCGGCAACAATTATCGACGAACCATCAACAGTAATATTGTTGGCGCCAATAGAAATAGCCATCAAACCAGAAGAACACTGACGGTCAACAGTCATACCCGACACCGACACTGGCAAGCCAGAAGCCATGGCCGCTTGACGACCCAAGTTCATAGTCTGTGTACCCTGCTGCATTGCAGCACCCATGATGCAATCATCAATCTCTGAAGGATCAACGCCAGAGCGGGCAACCGCTGCAGCAATAGCATGAGAACTCATAGACGGTGATTCAAGATTATTGAAAGCACCACGGAAAGCTCGGCCAATTGGCGTACGAGCGGCTGAAACGATTACTGCTTCTTTCATAACAAATTCCTTTAATTTTTATTTTAAATTTTTCGAAAATTTTATTTTTTAACTCAGCTCTTTAAATCAGCTCTTTAAATCAGCTCTTTAAATCAAAACCTGAAAACACTTAAGCCTGCAGAGCAGCCATCGCCTTCATCAAAAACTTCTCAGTCTGCTTACCACCGGATTCCAGAGGCTGATGATTTGACGGGTCACTGAGTTCATCCCACTGAGCAACAATCGCTTCAGGACTCTGTTCGTCTTGAGCCAAGAAAATTCCATCGGTCTCATACATACCCGCTTTAGCATAGCCACCAGCACCGGCGCAGAGGATAGTTCTTGTTGGAGCACTCTCATCACAGAGCACCAACGCCGCTGCAGTAACAGACTCGGCCGTTAGCAGACCCAACATTTCTGGAGGCATCAGATCTTCAGTCATGCGCGTGCCAGCAGTAGGTGCGAGAGCATTAACATGGATATTGTTCTTGCCGCCTTCGAGAACCAACGTATTCATAAAGCCCAGCACAGCCATTTTCGCAGCGCCGTAATTACTCTGACCAAAGTTACCGTACATACCGCTAGAAGAAGTCGTCATCACAATACGACCGTAGTTCTGCGCGCGCATAATGTCCCATACCGCTTTAGTACAGTTAACCGAACCCATCAGGTGAACATCCATGACCAATTTAAAATCAGCCAAATCCATCTTGCTAAACGACTTATCACGAAGGATTCCAGCATTGTTGATCAAGATATCAACCCTGCCCCACTTCGCCATCGCCTGAGCAACCATATCTTCAACTTCTTCAAAGTTGGACACGTTAGCACCGTGGGCAAAGGCTTCACCCCCAGCGGCTTCAATAATACCGACCACTTCCATAGCTGCATCAGAAGAAGCACCAGTACCATCTCGTGCGCCACCCAAATCATTGACTACCACTTTGGCGCCACGCTCGGCCAGAGCCAATGCATGAGAACGACCCAGGCCATTACCTGCACCAGTGACAATTGCTACCTTACCTTCAAAACTAATACTCATTGCTTACCTCGTTAATCTGAATCTATTGATACAAACTGCCTATAAAAGCTATTTAGCCATCTGCACAGACAACCACTCAGCAACCAGAGCAGGCTTATCACCACCCTCAATCTCAACAGTCACTTCCATCTTAAAATCGTACTGGCCAGGACGCTTCTCAGTGATATCCATAACCGTCGCATGACAGCGGATCTTGCTACCAACACGAACCGGCGCAACAAAGCGCACCTTATCGAAGCCCTTGTTAACACCCATATAGATGCCTTCAATCAGCAGATTGTAGCTCTCAGAGAAATACGACAGCATAGACAGAGTCAAAAAGCCGTGGGCAATAGTGCCGCCGAAAGGCGTAGCTGCTGCTGCAACCGGATCAATATGGATAAACTGGCGATCCAAGGTGCATTCAGCAAATTCATTAACCTGCTCCTGCTTAACTTCAAACCAATCAGTAGGCTCACAAACGTGACCGATATAATCAGCAATCTCGGACTTCTTAATCATCTTAGGCATAGTCTTTCCCCTGGTTAACTCTGAATGTAATTATTGTTTGGTTACAAAGTAATACGTGTCACCCAGTCTGCCCACCCCGGCTAGGCTTGACCATGACATGCTATGTCCGGTTAGGCCCTGTGCATATCACCCAAGCTGATTGTTAGAATGGCTTAATTGAGTTGTGCTCCTATCCTAGGGTGACTACCATGCAGCAACGATAATAATAAGAGTTACCTCCTTTGTCTGAACCGGATTCCAACTTAGCTTTCGCGCGCTTCCTCAAGTTTTGGCGCGGCGTACACAGCGTCAGTCAGGAACAGCTCTCAGACCGTATTGACAGCTCACCAAGACATATCAGCCGCCTCGAAAATGGCAGCAGTCGTCCCAGTCAAAGTATGGTCACCGAGATCGCCAGCGCCTTGCATCTGGGCCAGCGGGACAGCAATCACCTGTTAATTGCCGCCGGTTTTCTACCCGCCATAGGTGAACTGGACTTTCAGGCCCCAGAACTCAAGTGGCTGCGTAAGACCATGACACTATCACTCAAGGCTCTCGACCCCTACCCCGCCATCATCATCAATGAATCCAGTGACATCCTAATGGTCAACCGCGGCTGGGTCGGACTGTTCAGCCAGACTATTGGCAAAGCCGCACTGGATCGTGTCAGCAACAACCTCGAGTTTCTATTTAGTCGTCAGGGTGCCGGCTCACTGATCAGTGGCTGGGAAGATACCCTCTCAGTGATCCTGATGTCCCTTGAGCAAAGAACATTATTTGGCGATAACCAGCGCGACCATGAAATGCGCGATCGATTGGCCATGCATGAGAATGTTCCAGCGGATTGGCGTCAACGAGCAGCGAAGCTAGAACCCCTGTCTAGCTTTCGCATGCAGATCAATCTGAATGGTGAGTTAAAGCGATTTATTAGCCTACACAGCACAGTGAGCACCATGGGTCCTGCGGCAGTCTTATCCGGGCCTAGCCTGCATATGAACACCCTCTACCCGGAAGACGACAGACTGGATCTATCCCAGCTCTGCGAAGGTGAACTGAGTCACCCCCTGCTTCATTACTAAACAGCACTACTAGCTATAACACTTCTATGTCAGCCTAAGCCCCACGCATCAACTTATTAATCTGCGGCGAGATCAACAGCATCAACACCGATATACCAATGGCGATATAGCCCACCTGAGAATAGACCTCAATATAACCCGCCTTAGCCGCAGCTATATTGGTCATCTGCCCACCGATGGTTTCAGCACCCGTTGCCCGCGCAATAATACTGGCAAGAAAGTTAGAGAGTCCGTAATAGAGCATCCAAGCACCCATGGTCATACCGACAATACGTGCAGGCGCCAGTTTGGTGATAGCACTCAGGCCCACTGGTGAGACCATTAACTCCCCCATGGTATGCAACCAATAGATGGCAAAGATAAATAGCACCGGCGTATAACCCATATCTCCAGAACTCTGCATTCCAGCTACCAGCACCAAGAAGCCTAGACCCGCCATGGCCACACCTATAGCAAACTTAACCGGCGTTGAGGGATTTAGATTACGTCGCGCCAACCAGACCCAGAGCCAGGCTATAAGGGGCGCAAACAGAAAGATAAAACCTGCATTCAATGACTGAAACACCGGACCCGGCACAGACCAGCCGAGAATATCCCGATCGACTAAACGAGCCGTAAACAGATTAAGCGATGAACCCGCCTGTTCAAATAGCGCCCAGAAGGGAATCTGCGCGAGAATAAAATAGATCGCAGCAAACATTCTTGAGCGTTCATCACCCTCAAGACGCCTCCAACTATAGGTCACCAACCCTACCAGCATAATCAAACCAATTGGCCCCAGTATGCCGCCCACCAGCTCTTCGTTTTTCACCAGCAGCATAGACACAGCCACTATACCTAGACCGGCTAAATAGCAGAGCCACTCAACATTGATCGAGAGAAAGACTTTCTCCTTAAGCTTTTCCATCGACGGCGGCTCGGCCTTGCCCTCTAACCAGCTCTGACAGGAGAGAAAAATCACCAAACCCAAAAGCATACCAAACCCAGCCAAACCAAAGCCGTACTTCCAGCCGTGGACTATGCCCAGATAGCCGCAAGCGATAGAGGCCATAAAGGCACCCAGGTTGATGCCCATATAGAAAATGGTAAAGCCCGAGTCTCGGCGTGTATCACCAAAGCCATAGAGAGAACCGACAATGGTAGAGATATTCGCTTTTAAGAATCCGACACCGGCAATAATCAGCGCCAACGAAAGATAAAGAATATCCAGATAGCCCTCTTGGGTTACCACTGACATGCGCAGCTGATCACGGGGAATACTAGCAGGCAGACCCAGCGCTTCAAACTCGGCTATATCCATAGTGGTTTCCGTGAAGCTCACATAAGAGCTTACTAATGAGCCTCCTTGATCCGACACAATCAACTGCCGTGCATCACCACCTCGAGCATCCAAGGTAATCTGATACTCGCTGCCAGCGTATTGCAGCATCTGCTTAGACCCATCTCCCTCAAAGGTCATACCGAAGTGTCCCAGAGTTAGCAGAATGGCACCAAAGGTCACCGCCTTGCGCGCCCCCAGATAGCGGTCAGCCAGTACTCCGCCAACAATGGTCATCACAAACACCAGTGCCGTGTAAGCCCCATAGAGCAGACTCGACCGTTCGTCAGAAAACAGAAAATGTTGGGTCAGGTAGACAATCAACAGCCCGCGCATACCGTAATAGGAAAAGCGCTCCCACATCTCGGTGAAAAACAACACCACCAATCCCCGTGGGTGACCAAAAATGGTGCCCTGCTCTGCTGCGTTAGTCATGGTGTTTTCCTTTGTGAAGTAGCTTCTAGTCTGCTTATTTTGACAGGCATCATAGCTGTGGCTAGATCAAAGCAAAAGCTCTTAAGGAGAGCCATGGAATTGGCGCCACATCGACAATAGTTGGCACCAATTGCAAAGACCCAAAATAGCCTCACAGATAGGCTAAGCCTCAAGCATCATTATCCACTGTCATAACAACCATATATAACAGTCATACATAACAATAAGAGCGCACTCAAATGCCGCAAATGTCACAAGATAATGCATCCCAAGCCGAATTCCGCGCCCAGGTTGCCGCCTGGATGCAGGACAACAGACCAGCAGATCCCGGTTTTTTACTGCCCCAAACCTTTATGGAAGTGGGCTCAGAACGGGTACTGGAATTCCTTCGGGAATGGCAGCACAAAGTTTGGTCTGCCGGTTATCTGGGTGCGGCCTGGCCAAAAAAGTACGGCGGCCAGGGTATGACTCGGGACTACCAGCGCATTGCCGATGAAGAGATGAAGCGCCTCCAGGTGCCGATCTGCTTCAATGTTATCGGTCTCGGCTGGGCTGGCCCGCTAATCCTTGATAACGGCAGCGACTACGAAAAAGAAAAATACCTCAAAGGCATTCTCAATGCCGACGATATCTGGTGTCAGGGATTCTCTGAGCCCAATCACGGTTCCGACCTAGGCAGCATTCAAACCCGTGCCGAGCGCGACGGCGACGACTACCTGATTAACGGCAGCAAGATCTGGACCACCATGGGCAACTATGCCAAATATATGATCCTGCTGGCCCGTACCGACGCTCAGGCAGAGCGCCGCTATAACGGTCTGTCATTCTTCTTGGCACCTATGCACAGAGATGGCATCACCACCCAACCAATTCAGAAGATCACTGGCGAATACGGCTTTACCGAAACCTTTTTTACCGATGCCCGTATCCCCGCCAATTGCATCATGGGCGAGGAAGGTCAGGGTTGGCGTATTGCCATGCAGACTCTGCAATACGAGCGTGGCGCGGAAGCTGGTGCTGCCGGTGGCATTTCGATTCTGTCCATTGTGATGGACGATCTGCTGAGAATGGCTGCGGAAATCGAGCGTGAAGGCGAGCCTCTATTACAGGACCCGGTCACCCGCGACAATCTGATTAAATTTATGATCGAAGAGAAAGCCCTGCAGCTGGCAGAGAAGCGCATCGAGATACCGGCCCTGTGCCGTGACTACCCCAACTCCATCGCCCTCTCGGGCAAACTGCGCGGCACCGAGTTCTTTCGTCGTATGCGTCAGTACGCTCTTACGCTTCAGGGTGCTCAGGGTTCCCTCTATGTGGGGGATCAAGACAGTATCGGCGGCGGCTTCTGGCAGCGCGCTTACTTAAATAATTTCTCCACCACCATCGGTGGTGGCACCAGTCAGGTACAGGCCAATATTATTGGCGAACATGTACTTGGTCTGCCAAAAGATTAAAAGACTAAAAGATTAGTGGAGAGCACTCTATGACAACTTCAATCCTAAACGGAACCGGCAACACCGCCCTAAGCTTTAGCGACGAACAGGCGATGCTACTAGACAGCGCCAAAAGCTTCTGTGGCGACAAATCCGATATTAACGCCGTGCGCAGCCTCTTAAAATCAGACAGCGGCCATAATCCCGAAGTCTGGCGTGAAATCGTCGCCCTTGGCTGGACTGGTATAGCCATACCAGAACAATACGGCGGCTTCGCCATGGGTCTAGGCTCAACCGTGCCCGTTATCGAAAGCATGGGTCGTCACCTTTTGGGCACAGCCTTTATTACCAGCACATTGGCTGCACAGGCTATTCTGCGCGGCGGCTCTGAAGCCCAGCGTGAAAAGTGGCTACCAAAAGTTGTGGAAGGCACAGTGGGCACAATGGCCCTATTGGATAACGAAGACTGGGGCGCCCAGCTCTGTGGCGTAACCGCTACTCTTAACGGCTCTGGCAGCACCTCTGACAGCACCTCTGATAGCACCTCTAAAATAGCACTCTCAGGTAAAAAATTACTGGTTGCCGATGCCACAGTGGCAGACTTCTTTGTGGTCTCTATTAACCACAACGGCAACCCCGTATTGGCCATAGTCGACGCCTCACAGCTAGCCGAGGGCGCCATTACCGCCAATACGCTAATTGATGAAACCAAACGGGCAGCCACCGTGGACTTTACCGGTGTCACTATTTCGCCAGATGCCCTCTTACCCCATTCCGAGCAAGCCCTCAAAGATGTGCGACTAATTGGCGCGCTACTTATCGCCGCCGAAGCCACAGGTACCAGTGCAGCAACTCTAGACTGTATTGTCAGCTATCTCACCAGCCGTATTCAGTTTGGTCGTCTTATCGGCTCCTACCAATCACTCAAGCACCCCACAGTAGAGATTCTGCTACAGATGGATTCTGCCCGCAGCCTGATCTATCACGCCGCAACCCTCTTAGATGAAGGACCAGTGGCAGCAGATACAGAGATTGCCTGCCGAATGGCCAAGGCTCAGGCCACCGAGACCTTATTGTTTGCCGGTGATCGCGCAGTGCAGTTTCACGGCGGTATGGGCTTTACCTATGACTGCGACGCTATGCTCTATATTCGTCGCGCCCAGTGGGCCCAGCACCAATACGGTGACGCTCAGCACCATCGTCTGCACCTTGCTAAGCTGCTTTTGGATTAGAGCTTTTTATTGAGCGCCTGTTAATGAAAGCTTGTTAATGAGAGCTTTTTTGATAAGAGCTCTTTTAATAGGAGCTCTTTTAATAGGAGCTTTTTTTGACTAGAGCTTTTTGATTAGACCTTTTTGACTAGACCTTTTTTGACAAGAGCTTTTTGATTAGAGCGGCGCATCGCGCCGTTTATCGATCTGTTCTCCCTAATCCCCCGTACAGAATACTAATCCTGACTTTTTATAAGGATATAGAATTTCTACAGAGCTAGACAAACGGGTACAGTGCTATGTCCGAATAATACCGGACCGGTTTGTAGACCAGATAATAATAAAAAAACGGCGCTGACGAAAAGTCGCTCTCGAATACAAAAAAAGAGACAAACCATGAAAACCTCCCATACAGTTATTGGCATTCTCGTGTCACTGATTCTCGGCGGCGCCATGTTATGGGTCGGCAGCCAAGGCAGTCTGATGTACGACGACATAGCCCTCTTTGCGCTCTGCGGCGCCATTGGCTTTGCCCTTCACTGGGCAGCATTTGTGCCCTCCTTTGCCTTTCAGACTGAACATTATTTTGATTTAACCGGTTCACTGTCGTATATCAGCACAGTGATTGTGGCAGTCTATTTAAATCCGGATATGGATCTGCGCGATCTGATTATCTGCGCCATGATTGTAATCTGGGCAGTGCGCCTGGGGTCCTTTCTATTCTGGCGGATCAAAAAAGACGGTCAGGACAAACGCTTCAAAATCATGAAAACCAAATTTACCTGGTTCCTAATGACCTGGACCCTCGGCGGTCTGTGGGTGCTGATGACCATGGCTGCAGGACTGGCCGCGATCACCTCAGATACCAGCGCACCATTGGGCACACTAGCCTATGTGGGCATCATCCTGTGGATCTTTGGATTAACCGTTGAAGTCATGGCTGACAGTCAAAAAACCCGCTTTCGCAAGATACCGGAAAATCAGGGACGCTTTATCAGCACCGGCATCTGGGCCTGGTCTAGACATCCAAACTATTTTGGTGAGATCACTCTATGGGCTGGCGTGGCACTGGTGGCCCTGCCAGTACTTTCAGGATGGCAGTTAGCCACTATGATCTCACCGGTATTTGTCTATCTACTGCTCACCCGAGTCAGCGGCATCACCATGCTCGAAGCCATGGCTGAGAAGCGCTGGGGAACAGATCCAGAGTACATTGCTTACCGCGATGCCACTCCGGCCCTGATGTTGCGTAAGCCGCGCGGCTAACGTTGCAGGGGCCGCAGGCGCTATTTACAGGAGCCGGCGGCGCTGGTTTTGCGGCGCAAGTAAGGTGACTTGGCTCTATGAATCTGGTGCTAAGAAGCCTTTTATTTCCCTACTAAAGAGTCTCTGCCAGACTGCAGGGGATCCCTCCACTGCGGTCGGGATGACAGTGTTTTTCTGGTCGAGATCACAGCGTTTTTTTTAGTCAGGATAACAGCGCTGTAGTTAGTCGGACTGGCACACAAGCCTGTCATCCTGAGCGAAGCCGAAGGATCTCCTGAATAGAGAAACCGTGGTCTTAGTCACTGCCAACGTCCTGAGATCCCTCCACTGCGGTCGGGATGACAATGTTTTTCTGGTCGAGATCACAGCGTTTTTTTGGTCGGGATGACAGCGTTTTTTTGGTCAGGGTGACAGCGCTGTAGTTAGTCGGACTGGCACACAAGTCTGTCATCCTGAGCGAAGTCGAAGGATCTCCTGAATAGAGAAACCGTGGTCTTAGTCACTGCCAACGTCCTGAGTTCCCTCCACTGCGGTCGGGATGACAGTGTTTTTCTGGTCGAGATCACAGCATTTTTTTGGTCGGGATGACAGCGTTTTCTGGTCGGGATCACAGCGTTTTTTTTGGTCGGGATAACAGCGCTATAGTTAGTCGG
>CAWLBR010000050.1:0-14173 GCA_963855085.1 Gammaproteobacteria bacterium | reverse complement strand
CCAATAATCGGGATCATACCTTCGGCAAGGGCTTCACGTTGCTTCCAATCTTTGAAAAAATCGTCTGGGAGGGGTCTCTTCTGATCAATCACTGGCGGGTCCTTTTCAAGCAGTTTTTGGGGGTAATTGCATTATCGTGAACATTGGTCACACAGGCAACTAACAAAAGACTTCGTATGGCCTATACAGACTATTGCCTCTATCTATCACTAGTCGACCGCGAGTAAAATAGTGGCCCGCTGTGAACCAACGGTAACAGCAGTTCAGTATTAGATTAACTTTAGTACAACTTTCAAATATTTATGTAGGTGTTATGACAGTTTCAGCTTCGCAGACAACTTTAGACTTAGAGCCTGCCTTAGAATCAAAGTCGATTCTCAACCTGGGTATAAACGCCAAACCCGGTGATAAAAATCACTGGGGTGAACTGCAAGCTGCGGGCCGTGCACTGGCCATAGCAGAAGCCGCGCTGCAATTTGACGGCCTCAGCATACTGATCACCGAAACCGCCCGCGAGGCCTCAGCCCAGAGTCGAGCCCTGGCGTTCTTTAGTGCCGAGCAGGATTTTCCAATCCTCAACTTCCCCGACTGGGAAACCCTGCCCTACGATATTTTCTCGCCCCACCAAGATATTGTCTCGGCGCGTTTGCAAACACTGTCTAACCTGCCCAATGCCCAACACGCACTATTAATAGTCCCCTTGCCGACGTTGATGCACCGACTGGCACCCACAGACTTTATTGCCTCGCGAACCTTTTCCTATCAGGTTGGCGAACTGCTCGATCGTGACGAGCTACAGCAACAGCTATCTCGGGCCGGCTACAACCGTGTCGAAACCGTTTATGAGCATGGCGAATACGCCTTTCGCGGTTCACTGATCGATATCTACCCTATGGGCGCCAAGCAGCCGTTCCGTATTGACCTGCTGGACGACGAAATCGAGAGCCTGCGACTATTTGATTCCGAGTCACAGCGCACCTCGGAAAATGTCACCCAGATCGAATTACTGCCAGCCCGGGAGTTTCCTCTCGACAAACAGGCCTGCAATCAATTCCTCAATAACTGGCACAGTCATTTTGATCAAAACCCCGACAAATGTCCGGTCTACAGAGATATTAAAGAGGGTATTGCGCCCCAGGGTATAGAGTATTACCTGAGTCTGTTTTTTGAAGAGACCGCGACCCTGTTTGATTACCTGCCAGAGAAGGTACAGCTGTTTAGTCATGTGGGTATCGAAGACGCCTCCCTGGCCTTCTGGCAGGATACTAACGCCCGCTATGCCGAGTATGGCGTTGACCCCACCCGTCCTATCCTGTCACCGAGAGAATTGTTTCTCGGTGTAGAAGAAGTCTTCGAGAAGATTAAAAAACTGCCGCGCACCGAGATCGATCGCCAGCCCGCCAAAGCCGGCGCCGGCAGCATCAATTTCAATCTCCGCGCCGTGCCCGACGTGGCGGTTAACTCCAAACTCAGCAATCCCCTGTCGACCCTCCAAGAGTTTATCGAAGGCTTTGATGGCCGCGTGCTGTTTTGCGCCGAATCCGCCGGACGTCGCGAAGTGCTCGCTGGGTTTCTAAAGAAAATTAATATAGTCGCCACTGAAGTGGATAACTGGCAGGGCTTTATTAACAGTAGTGAACGCTTCTCCGTTACCACCTACCCCATAGATCAGGGTGTTTACAGCCCAGATCAGGGTATCTGCCTGATCACTGAGGGTGAGCTGTTTGGCCAGCAGGTTATGCAGCGCCGCCGTCGCTCCAAGGCCTCAGAGTCACCGGATCATATCTTTAAGAGTCTCGCCGAACTGCAGCACGGCGCGCCAGTGGTGCATATGGATCACGGTGTCGGTCGCTTCCAGGGACTGGTTACCCTTGAGGTGGATAAGTCAGTGCAGGAATTCCTGATGCTGGTCTATGCCAATGACGCCAAGCTCTATGTGCCGGTTTCCTCCCTGCACCTGATCAGCCGCTTTGGTGGCGGCGATCAATCCATGGCGCCCCTACATAAGCTGGGCACCGACAAATGGTCCAAAGCGAAAGAGAAAGCCGCTAAACAGGTGCGCGACACAGCCGTGGAACTGCTCGATATTTACGCTCGCCGGGCAGCGCGCAAAGGCTTTGCCTGTGACAACAATGAAGAGGACTATCGCAAGTTTAGCGGCGAGTTCCCCTTCGAAGAAACCGCCGATCAGGCCGAGGCCATCGACGCCGTGCGCCGCGATCTGCTCAGCCCCCAACCTATGGATCGACTGGTCTGCGGTGATGTGGGTTTCGGTAAAACCGAAGTGGCCATGCGCGCCGCCTTTACCGCGGTATCCAGCAGCAAGCAGGTAGTCATATTAGTACCCACCACATTACTCGCCCACCAGCATCTGCAAAACTTTCGTGATCGCTTTGCCAACTGGCCTATCACCGTCGAAGAGCTGTCGCGCTTCCGCACCGCCCAGGAACAGGAGCAGGTGATTGCCGACACTGAGAGCGGCAAAGTGGATATCTTGATCAGTACTCACAAACTGCTCCACGCCAAGATCGACTTTGAACGCCTTGGCCTGCTGATTATCGATGAAGAACACCGCTTTGGTGTACGCCAGAAAGACAAGATTAAATCTATGCGCAGCTCGGTGGATATTCTCACCATGACCGCGACACCGATTCCCCGGACACTCAATCTGTCTATGCATGCAGTGCGGGACTTATCAATTATTGCCACCCCACCGGCACGACGTCTATCGGTGAAGACCTTTATTCGTCAGCGCGAAGATCGCATCACCCGAGAAGCCATACTCCGTGAAATTCTCCGCGGTGGTCAGGTGTACTTTTTACACAACGATGTTAAAAATATTCAGCGCACCGCCGATGAGCTGGCGCTGCTAGTACCTGAAGCGCGAATCAATATAGCCCATGGCCAGATGCGCGAACGCCAGCTGGAACAGGTGATGTCGGACTTTTATCACCAGCGTTTCAATGTTCTGGTCTGTACCACCATTATTGAAACCGGCATCGATATCCCCAGTGCCAACACCATTTTGATTGAGCGCGCGGATAAATTTGGCCTAGCACAGCTGCACCAATTGCGCGGTCGTGTGGGTCGCTCTCACCACCAGGCCTATGCCTATCTGTTGACACCGCCACCGAAAACCATAACCACTGATGCGCAAAAACGCTTGGAAGCTATTTCCGCTGCGGACCATCTTGGCTCTGGCTTTACCCTAGCGACCAACGATCTGGAAATTCGCGGCGCTGGCGAACTGCTCGGCGAAGAACAGAGCGGCCATATTCAGGCGATTGGCTTTACCCTCTATCTGGAAATGCTTGAGCGTGCTGTCAATGCGATTAAAAACGGCAAGCAGGCTGATCTGGGGTCCGCCTTGGATCAGGGAATCGAAGTCAACCTGCACCTGCCTGCACTAATTCCCGACGACTACCTGCCTGACGTCAATATGCGCCTGACACTGTATAAACGTCTCGCCAACTGTCAGACGGAACGCGACTTATATGAATTGCAGGTGGAAATGATCGACCGCTTTGGCCTCTTGCCCGAACCGGCCAAAACCCTATTTGAACTGGCCAAACTGCGGCAGATGGGCGAACGCCTCGGGCTGATCAAAATTGAGGCCGGCCCCAATGGCGGACGACTCAAATTTAGCGCCAGTACTCCAGTGGAACCCATGACCATTATTGAAATGGTACAGAAGCGACCCAACACATTCCGCTTGCAAAATAACGATCAATTGAGTTTCACTACAGATATGGAAACGGCGGAAGAGCGCGTGGATAAGTTGACCTTTATTCTCGATCAGCTTATGCCAACGGAGAGCGCTAACTGAGAAGTTGAGCCGTTAAATGATTGCGATCAAATCCGGACTAATTTGTAAAGCATACACAAAGGAATGGTAATAATGACGACAGACAAGCATCAACGGAAAGCGCAGCGAGCCACCGGTCTGTGGGTCGCCATGTTGACGCTAATCAGCAGTCTGAGTGTCGCCCAAGACAGCAGCGAGCAAACCGAAGCAGTTGCAGCCCCCTGGTACCAGGTTGAAGTGGTTATTTTCACCCAGCAGGGTTATGCCGGTGAAGAGCAGCCACCGCGCAGCTATAACCTCGACTTCCCAGAGAATAATTTCGAACTGCTCAACCCTGATCAAGTTTCAAATAACGACTTTCCCATCGCCGGCACTGGCGTTGTCTCAAACACGCCTGAAAGAATCATTCCCTTAGTTAGGGCAATAGATCCGGTACTCGGCTTTGCTGAAACGCGACCAGAGAGTGCAGAGCAAAGCCTTGAAAAAGGTCGCCCCTTCGACGACTACGATCTCGCCCAGATAAATGCCCAAGACGCCGTTTTCCTGGCCAACAATCTGATCGACAATCAACGCCAAACTACAGCACAAACCTATGTTGCGGAATATGAACCCACTTTTGTAAAACTGCCCCGGGATGTGCGCAACCTCAATGAGAGCTCCCGCGCCCTAGACCGCCAAGGGCAATACAATGTAGTGTTTCACGAAGCCTGGCGCTTCTCTGCAGATAAACTGGAACAGGACCCCTGGGTGATTATCAAAGCCGGCAAGCAATATATGGATCGCTTTGAAATTGAAGGCAGCCTGCGCTTTTACAAATCGCGTTTTTTGCACTTTCAATCGGATCTCTGGTTGCTGGAATTTGACCAACAGGGCAACCCAGACAACATGATCGAACTGCCTGATTTTCCACTTCGCGACCAGCCAAGCCTTGCCGACAGCTATGTTATTGCTGACATCCAGTTTGATAAGCAGCGTATTGAAGACTTTTTTATCGATGCGCCGGAAAATGATTTCGCCGAAATGCAGAATGACCCACTACATAATCAAGAGCCGGATCAAGAGGCTAATAAAGAGCCTAATACAGAACCTAATAAAGAGGGTTCGACAATACAGCAGCCAAAACGGTATCCGGTTAAGTCCCTATGGACATTTGATCAGTCCAAGCGCCTTGAAGAACGGCAGAGCTACTATATTGATCACCCTAAGATGGGTGTGCTTGTGACTATTATTCCCTATGAGCCAGAAGTGCTTAACCCGCTTTTAGAAGAGACCTTGGCTGAGGCTGAGTAGGGTTTTAATTGAGATTTTATTGCCAGCGATGAAATTGAGATCCCTCGTCGCTGGGAATTGAGGACTTGGGTGCAACATAGCCGGAGATCCTTCGGCTTCGCTCAGGATGACAAAATTGGGTGCCTGTCATCTCGAACGAATGTGAAAGATCTCAGAACATCCAACCACTACCTTCAATCATTTCCCAAAGAAGATGCAACATCACTGCCGACCGTACTTTGATTTAACCCCTGATCAACAAAAATCAAATCCTCTACTTCAAAACCCAATGCCTCAGCGCGCTGCAAAAAATACTTTTTTAACTCATCACTAATCGTGGGAGTCCGCGCCAATAACCACAGATAATTGGTCGTATTACCCGCCACAAAGGCATATTGATAATTCGAGTCCAACTCAAAAACTACGTAGGAACCGAAAAAAGGCCCAAAGAAAGAGACTTTAAGATGACCTGGCTGGCCCTCTTTAATGGTGTAGGCCCTTCCCTCTGCCTGCTGCCAGTCGCCCTCTTCTGCTGAGTAACCACGGTTAATAACCCGCAAGCCGCCGTCGTCGCGCAATGAATAGTCGGCGGTGACATTGCTTAAGCCACGCTCAAATGAGTGATCCAGCCGCGCCACTTCATACCAGGTACCCAGATAACGCTGAGTATCCAATTCTGCAACCGGCAATACAGCTTCAGGTCTACCGAGACAGCTGGCCAATAACAGGCAGCTGAGTAAAAGCCCGACGTTCTTAACGCTTATCTTCTTAATACTTATCTTCTCAAAAAACGCGGCCACTAGTTTTAACCTATAAAAATCAAAACGCGATTATAGAGTAAATTGACCCTAGTACTTCCAGGAGAGTTTTAAAAAATATCGCCAGTCCGATGACAGCGCCGGTTCACTGGCGACATCCTCCTGCCAATATAAATCCAGCACCCAGATACTAAGGCCGACAAACAGCATGTGGACATTAATATGACTGATAGCTGTGTGGGTAATAACTGCAAGCAGCGGAATAGCCATCACCAGACATCCCAGCAACAGGTAATTACTGAAAAATGCGCGGCTTAAAATCCGCTGGGATCCACGATTAGAATCTCCGCTAATCGCCGCTTTAATCATCTGCAGTCCATGGCGGCGGGCCAGCAGATAGACAATCAGCACCAGCCCAACAGCTGGCAGCAGCGTATTTAAGGCATCGGTCATTATCAGTGCAATATTTTGCTGCACTACCGCGGGGGCGACAAAGGGATACATTAGCATTGCGTCATCGACTAACCAGTAACCGAAAAAATAACCCAGTGACAGCAATCGCACCAAATTACAGCAGAGACCAACGAAGAAGATTATCGAAATCATGCAGCTATAAATCAGTAGAGACACATAGCTGACTTCGGGCAGTAACCACCAGCCAGCCGATGCTGAGATAATTAATAGTGGCGTGCCTATACAGAAGAGCACATCGGCCAAGAGATAGACATTGACATACACCGAGCGCAAAGCGCTGGCAAAAAGATCTTGTACAACGATCAATACAGAGCTGACTAAACCACCCAGTCCAGTACCGACAAACCACTGCCTTATAGTTAGATTGGTATCTCTCAGGCTAGAACTGCGGGACAGGACAAACAATAGCAGCAGCGACCAAGCCTGTGTCTGTTTTGAGGTGTCGATCAAACCGGCCAGATCGCCAACTATATAGTCAGCTAGAACTATAGCGAACAGGCACCAACAGCTGATAACGACAAATACTCTAAGCGCCTGCTTGAGATAGGCCGTCATAGCTGCCACCGGTTTGAACACAGTGGATCCGGGGTCAAATGTATGCTGAAGGCTCTGAGGCTAGATAAGCCAGAGCAGGTTAAGCGCGGCCCAATAAAATTCAGGCAGGTGAAAAGCGGCGTCAAATCCATGACATGATCTCCTTATCCTACGCAAGCTATTCATTTAGCTGCGCAATCCCTTTGCAGTCTCTACTGCAATGCCCCATACATCCCTGTTATTGTTAATAAGATGACGCTGATCAAGCCACATCTTCGTAAACTGTAGTTAATCAGTTGACAGTCTGCCACGATTTTTTTACCACAATTGCCACCTCATGATCTAGGCTGGAAAAAGTGGCTTTAAGTCTGCGGTCGCCCTACTATTTCAGGGCTCTCAGCAGACTTAAATTTCTCTACAGACTCTTCGCATCACTCACTTCGATACCAGCAGGAACATGCAGTGTCGAGGTTGGGAAGGCCACTTCCGCTTGGTTTGCCGCAATAATATCCGCCACTTTAAGCAGCACATCCTGCTTCACCTGATGATAGGTCACCCAATTGGTGGTCTTGGTAAAGACATAGATAAAAAAGTCTAAAGAGCTGGCAGCAAACTGATTGAAGTTGACCATCATCGTTTGATTGGTGTCAATATCCGGGTGGGCCAGCAACATCGCCTCCACCTGCTCTAGAATCGGGCCCATCTGTGCCAGATCATCGTAGCGCAGGCCGATGGTTTCATAGATTCGACGGTTGGTCATACGGGAAGGGTTTTCCACTGAGATATTGGCAAACACGGCATTGGGAATATACAGCGGACGCTTATCAAAGGTTCTAATGCGCGTTAGTCGCCAGCCGATATCTTCCACTGTGCCTTCGATCTCTTGATCTGGCGAGCGCACCCAGTCACCCACTGAGAAAGGCCGATCTAGGTAGATCATCAAGCCACCAAAAAAGTTGGCCAGCAGATCCTTGGCGGCAAAACCCATAGCGATACCGCCTATACCGCCAAATGCCAAGAGACCTGAAATACTATAGCCAAACAGCTGCATGGCGATTAACACACCGGTGATAATCACAGCGGCACGGAGCAATTTGCCCACAGCGCGCACAGTGGTTTCATCCATGGGCTTGGCAATATGGTCGGGGTGCACCAGGTTGCGCTCGGCGCGTTTAATAAAGTTGGTCAAAAACATCACGCCTAAAAAGATCAGCGCCAGGCGATTGACCGGATCCACCAGAGCATAGAGCTCAGACTCCATTTTTTGCGCGGCAATGCCGGCGGCAAAGTTGACTCCTAGAATCCATACCAGCCAGATCAATGGTCGACGGCAGGCCTCAATCAGGGCATCGTCCCAGACTGTTTTGGTCTTCAGGGCTTGCACTTCGAGCTTATCGATAACCCGATTAATGACCATGCCGAGACCCAAGGCCAGAACCACGATAACAAACAATTCCAGCACCCAAAGGTACTGTTCACCTGTCAAATTAACCAACCAGTTTTCTATATCTTTCATCGATCCAACCTACTCTGTTTGTTTCTAATTTTTTTAATTTGTTTTAATTTGTTTTAATTCTAGCCATTCAAATTTTGCAGCTGCGCCATGGTAGCAACTCTGCGCGGATGATTCTCTAGCTGCGACCATGATAAGGACTTTCCATTGAGAGGAGCTGTCTGTAGATAAGGAGCTTTTAACATCCCCTTGATTCTGTGACTGCCGCTGACCTGCTGTTCAGTCATAAAAGCGAGCACTTCAAGGGCGCCTTGGCGATCATTGCAGACCAGAATCATGTCACAGCCAGCATCCAAGGCGAGCTGCGCTTTTTGCACATAGCCGCCGGCCACATCTGCGCCTTTCATTGCCAGATCGTCACTGAAAATAACACCGTCAAAGCCAAGTTTGTCGCGCAGAACCTGTTGTAGCCAGAATTGGGAGAATCCTACGGAGTCGGGGTCAATGGCGGGAAAGGTAATATGCGCAGGCATGATGCCACCCAGCTTGTCTGCCAGGGCCACAAAAGGTACGAGATCATGTTCGCTGAGCTGTGCCCAGTCACGGTGATCAACCGGCGCTTCCAGATGACTGTCGGCAAAAATCCCCCCGTGCCCGGGAAAATGTTTGCCTGTGGCCGCCATGCCCGCCTCATTCATACCCGCTATAAAAGCGGCGGCTACATCTGTTACCCGCTGCGGCTGATCACTAAAGGCACGATCACCGATAATACTGCTGGTGTCGCGATCCACATCAAGCACCGGTGCAAAGCTGATATCCAAACCACAGGCAATCACCTCAGCCGCCATCAACCAACCGCAGTCACGGGTCAATTGCAGCCCGGCGTCGTTGTCCACTAGGCATAGATCACCCAGCTGTTGCATGGCTGGCAATAGGGTAAAGCCCTGTTTAAAGCGCTGCACCCTGCCGCCCTCTTGGTCCACCGCGATCAATAGCTGTGGTGCGACAGCCCGGATTTCGGCAACCAATGCCTCAACCTGCTGGCGGCTCTCGACATTACGGGCAAACAAAATTACGCCGCCCACTTGGGGATGACAGAGCAGTCCAGGTTCATCATCCTGCAATGAAGTACCGGCCAAATCGAGCATCAGGCGTCCGTGTAAGCTGTGGGTCATAGTTTTTCCGGAATTTAAGCGTTTTTAGATTAGTTTATTCTTTCACAAAGCGCGGCTATTCCATAAAGAAATTTTACCCACTAAGAGGTTTTTTACACCGACGAATTATTCGTCGAGTTTCCAATCGCTTATCTCAACAACCTCATGCGAGATCAATCAATAGCACTGTAACTGCGACAAAATTTATAGGCAAAACGTCGATGCAATGAGGACAACAAGCTGCTATTTTTTAAACCTAAAGAAGGAGGGTAAACCATGACTAGTATCGTTCCAATGATCAACCAGCGCTATCAAGACGTAGCAACCAACAGAACCTTTGAGGTACTCAGTGTCGATGAATACCTCGCCGTTATCGACATGCATTACGATGATGGTGAACTCGATCAAATCAGTCTCGATGACTGGTCGCAGATGGTGGTGGTACCCCCCAGTGAGGTATACAACCAAGCTACGGCCCTCGCCTTAGAGGACCAGGCTCAGATGCCCTGGGCTACTGATTTAGATGAAGCCATGCAGTCAGACTATATGTTTGGCTGGGATGAGTTCTAACTGGGATCTGTCTTAGAGCTCAATAGTTCTAAAGCCCTGAAGCCCTGAAGCTAAGAGGATCAACAGCTCAACCAAGCTATTCGTTGGGAGCAAACTCCCCCATATGAATATGCTTGAGAATTATCTGCGCCGCTTCATTGGCGTCGTCGACTAGTTCGAAAAGGTTGAGGTCAGCAGCGCTAAGGCAACCCTCAGACAACATGCGTTCCTCCATCCAATCGATTAGCCCCTGCCAAAATGACCGCCCCACAAGAACAATGGGAAAGGGCTTTACTTTAAGTGTTTGCACCAGGGTCAGCGCTTCAAACAGTTCGTCCAAGGTGCCAAAACCACCGGGGAAAATCACAAAGCCTACAGCATGCTTCACAAAGAGGTACTTGCGCACAAAAAAGTAGCGGAAATCGAGGGCTATATCTTGGTATGGGTTTGGCGTCTGCTCAAAGGGTAGATCAATATTTAACCCTACGGAAGGTGTAGGTGTGGCATAACAGCCGCGATTGGCCCCCTCCATAATTCCCGGACCGCCGCCGGTAATAACCGGGATACTTTCTTCACCGAGCAACTTACCGAGCAACTGTGCCTCGCGATAATAGCGGTTACTGGAGTCCAACCGGGCGCCACCAAACACAGTTACCGCTGCTCCTAACTTAAGTAACTTGTCCGTGCCATCAACCAACTCAGACTGTATACGCAGTACGCGCCACGCTTCCTGTACTTTTGCTTCAAGCATAAACTTCTCCTGTTGTATGGCTTAAATATAGTTTAACTTGCGCCATCCTGAATACTGTATATAATCACAGTTAGGTGTTTAGAGAGACTTATTTTAGAGGAAATCATTTTAGAGGAAATCACTATGGATCGTCTCACTGCTCGACAACAACAAATTTTTGATTTGATTCGCGACAATATTGAAGATACTGGCTACCCACCAACACGTGCAGAGATTGCCCAGCAGCTTGGCTTTAAGTCAGCCAATGCGGCAGAGGACCATTTGCGCGCACTGGCGCGCAAAGGCGTGATTGAGATGATTCCGGGAGCCTCTAGGGGTATCCGTATTGTCGAGCAGTACTGCGGTATTCCGATTATCGGGCGAGTTGCAGCTGGCGAGCCGATTCTGGCAGAGCAGCATATTGAGGATTATCAAGAGGTGCCATCGAGTACTTTTCATCCCCATGCCGATTACTTTTTGCGCGTTCAGGGTCAGAGCATGATCAATGTAGGCATTATGGATGGCGATCTACTGGCCGTTCACCAGCAGCCGACCGCGGAAAATTCGCAGATCGTGGTTGCTCGAGTGGATGGTGAGGTGACTGTGAAGCGACTCAAGCGCACCCGCAGCAAGCATGAAATTCAATTGCTGCCAGAGAATCATGACTACTCACCGATACTGGTGGACCTGCGGGCACAGGATTTTTCCATTGAAGGTTTGGCGGTTGGTGTGGTGCGGGTTAGCATCTAAAAGCCAGTGACAGGCTCGTACTGAGAGTTTGGTACTGAGAGTTTGGTACTGAGAGTTTGGTACTGAGAGCTTGGTACTGAGAGCTTGGTACTGAGAGCTTGGTACTGAGAGCTTGGTACTGAGAGCCTTACTTAATCTCTAAAGCCTCTGGACCTTCAGGTCTATCTGGCGCTTGTAACTCTTGTAACTCTTGTAACTCTTGTAACTCTTGTAACTCTTGTAACTCTTGTAACATAGGGTTAGAGGCAAAAGCGTACTCCGCCACTACCACACCGCCGAGCACATGCTCTTGCAGGATGCGCTCAATAACCTCTGGCGTGCAACTGTGATACCAGGTTCCATCTGGGTAACTGACCATAATCGGTCCCTGGCGACAGATGCGCAGGCATTCCACTTTCGAGCGGTAGACACCGCCGTCAATATCGAGCAGTCCTAGCTCACGGATTCGTCGCTTTAAATATTCCCATGCATCATTAGTCTGCTCTGCAGGGGCACATTTTCCCGCAGTGCAAATCAGCAGATGCTGACGATAACTATGTATTTTGCGTGCATCGCTGCGCAGACTGAGAAGTTTATCGCGGTTCATTTGACTGGACTCGGGGTAAAGACTTTGGGGATCTAGTTAATGTTTAAGAATCTATTAAGCTTTAAGTATCGATGAAGCTTTAAGTATCGATTAAGCTTTAAGTATCGATTAAAGAGGCGCTGAAGGCTACAGGGCGATAATACGGCTAGTAATCAGTCCAACCAAGCGTCCAACACAGATCCCAACTAGTGAATTGTGTGAGCTTTGCTCTGAACAGATTCAGCTGGTACTGCAGGCTCTTCAACAACATCAAAAGCGGTTTTAATGCCGGCGTCCATCATGCTCTTGGCCACATCCAGATGTTTGCCGTCGAGATAGTCGAGGACATCGGGAGAGAAGCGAATGGTGACCAGTGTTTCATCACCCTCGGCGCGCTGCAGTGCAACTTCGCCGCTGTCTAACATGACTAATTCAAATTCCGCGAGAGGCATAAATAGGGTTCCCTTGAGAGTTCGGTTTTGTTCGTGATCTTGACGTTCTATGATAGAGAGTCTAGCAGTTGCAACAATCTCTGTTAACCGTTAACTGTGAATCGCTAAAACTCAATCATCATTTCCCGATGACGATCGATCAATTCTTCCAGTGATTGCAGCCATAACTGAGCAGATTCGACAGTCCACTCAACCACTTTAGGGCCGTCCAAGGAAATCATCGGCAGGCGATCCACATCCATTTCGGCTTTGCGTACAACAGGTAACAGATAGATATTCTTATGGGCTAAAAGGAGTTCACTAAGCCAGGAACTGGAATCATGCTGCAAGTTCTGCAGCTCAACTGCTTCGCCGGGACACTTGCCCTGCTTGGCTAATAGCGCCACCAAAGAGTCAGCGTCAGTCACCGACTCCAGATCTTGTAACTTGTAGCCTTCGCCTATATTGCGGCAGTGCCACAACCAGGCCTGATGCAGTTGCACAGCTACTGATTGGGCGGTGGCGGCAATCTGATGACTGGTCGCAGAGGAATCGCTGGCATCGAGCATGCGCAGCAGTTGTCGCGCAAACACGAGTTTCTGATTAACCGCTGAAATATGGGTCGACACAGCGCCTACTTACTGCCCTTTTCAGCAGCCACCCATTTGCCGCTGTTGTAAAAAGCACTCCAACCTGAGGGCTTGCCATCTTCTTCACTGCGCACATACTGCTCTTTAGTTTTGCGACTGTAGCGAATAATCGTCGCCAAACCCTTGGGATCTTTAACCGGTGCGGTTAGCAAGAATTGATACTTTTCATCGATCTGATCTTTATAGGGCAGCAGCTCCTCGACACTGGGTGCGCGAGTCTCACGATTCTTCGGAAACTGGCTGGCAGCCAAAAACAGACCTGAGGCGCCGTCGCGAAGCACATAGTGATCTTCGACTTTTAAGCAACGCAGCTCCGGCATGGAAATAGGGTCCACCTTTGGGGGCGCGGCCTGGCCATTGCGCAGTAACTTGCGCGTATTTTTACAGGGCTCGCCCGGGGCAGTTTCTCCAGTACAGCCAAAGTATTTACCAAAGCGACCGGTCTTTAACTGCATCTCATTGGTGCACTTGTCACATTCGATCACTGGGCCTTCATAGCCCTTGATCACATATTGCCCTGACTCGAGTTCAAAACCACTGCAATCTGGGTTATTGCCACAGACGTGCAGCTTGAGCGATTCATTCACCAGATAGCTGTCCATAACCGTATCGCAAACCTTACAGCGGTGGCGATGCATCAACTGCTTAGATTCAGCCTCATCATCTTCATCAATGTTAACGGCTTCGTCGCCAGCGGTGAGGTTCAGGGTGTGCTTACAGCGCTCTTTGGGCGGTAAGGCATAGCCTGAACAGCCCAAGAACACACCAGTGCCAGCGGTTCGAATCATCATTGGACGATCACAGAGCTTGCAGGGAATATCAGTTTCAGTGGGAGCATTGGGGCGCATACCCGCATCCACTTCTTTGGCGCTTTCCACTTGCTGGCTAAAGTCGCGATAGAAGCGATTGAGCAGATCCTTCCACTTCAAGGTGCCCTTGGCGATTTCATCCAAGTGCTCTTCCATGGTCGCGGTAAAGCCATAATCCATTAAGTCGGTAAAGCTTTCAGCTAATCGGTCGGTGACCACATCGCCGATCTTTTCGGCGAACA
>CAWLBR010000049.1:0-14227 GCA_963855085.1 Gammaproteobacteria bacterium | reverse complement strand
AAGTTTTTGTTCGAGATTGCGTACTGATTTGTCGCCGCTATCGACATTTTTGAAGAATAGGTGGCCGACAGCAGCTCCGATCAGGAAAAATACCGCTGCAATCAAAATTACGCTCAAAGTTGTCAATGTGATCTCCCATACTTAATTTATTACCCACTATCAGTGTCGCCAAAGGTGGTTGTTGAAGCAATGCTTTATTGGCCAAAGCGGCAACTAATTTTCCCTGATTGCAGCCTCAATGATCGCGGTTGGCTAAATAGCCGCATTTATCGGTTGTCTTGCTGCGTCGCGCTGGTTAAAGTCTGCTTTTAAGCCACGATCCTACCATATTCAATGTTAACCCCAAAACAACGCTATCAAAATGATCTGGCTCGAGAGGGCTTTGTCGCGGACTCAGCGCAGGCCCAGGCAGTTGATAAGCTGGACCAGTTATGTAGCCGTTTGGTGAGGCGCAATAAACGTAAGAAGGGCGGTTTGCTTTCGAAAATACTGCGCCCTGCGCTGACTCCTGAAAAGGGTCTGTATTTTTGGGGTGGTGTGGGTCGAGGCAAGACCTATTTGATGGACAGTTTTTACGAGAGCCTGCCTTTCGAGCGCAAGATGCGAATTCACTTCCATCGTTTTATGCGCCGTGTGCACCAGGACTTGGAGCGTTTAAAAGGACAGGCCAATCCTCTGGAATTGGTTGCTGATTCTATAGCCAAAGAGACTCAGGTGGTCTGCTTTGATGAGTTCTTCGTTAGCGATATCACCGATGCGATGATTTTGGCGCGCTTATTAGAGGGGCTCTTTGAACGCGGCGTTACATTGGTTGCGACATCCAATATAATCCCCAACTTACTCTATCGTGAAGGTTTGCAGCGGCAGCGCTTTTTACCGGCCATCGCCTTGCTTAACTTGCACTGTGAAGTGGTCAATGTCGATGGCGGTCAGGATTACCGTCTGCGCGCTTTAGAGCAGGCTGAACTCTATTACTCACCCTTAGGTGATTTGGCCGATCAGGCCATAGGTGCAACTTTTGATAGTTTGGTCGCTGTTGAGGGTGAAATAAAGTTGGGGGTGGATCTGGATATTGAGGGTCGATTAATTCCCTCGATCAAGGTCGCCGAAGATATAGTCTGGTTTGATTTTGCGGCAATTTGCGAAGGTCCGCGCAGTCAAAATGATTATATTGAGCTGGCGAGAGAATTTCATTCGGTGATGATCAGCGGTGTGCCAATTTTTACGCCAGCCAATAATGATGCGGCACGACGCTTTATTAATCTCGTTGACGAGTTCTATGATCGCAGCGTAAAGTTGGCTGTAACCGCCGCCGCGCCTCTCTATCAGCTCTATAGTGGCGGCCGATTGGGGTTTGAATTTCAGCGCACAGAGAGTCGATTATTAGAAATGCAGAGCCGCGAGTATTTGGCTCGGCCACACCGCCCGTGAAGGGCCCAATAAAAAACTTACATTTTGATCGCATCGCCCCTTGTAATAGGCGCGAGCGATCATTACAATTCGCACCCTTTTTTGGGATCCCCCAAAGCCAGGCAGGAATAGATGAAAACATATAGCGCAAAAATAGAAACAGTAGAACGTGATTGGTTTATCGTAGACGCCGAGGGTAAAACTCTGGGTCGTTTGGCAACGGAAATTGCAACACGCCTGCGTGGTAAGCATAAACCAGAATATACTCCCCACGTTGATACCGGCGATTACATCGTTGTCGTCAACGCGGAGAAAATTGGTGTGACTGGCAACAAGGCCACCCAGAAAACTTATTACTCTCACACCGGTTATCCCGGTGGTCTGAAGGATATTACTTTTGACAAGTTGATTGAGAAAGCGCCTGAGCGCGTTATCCAATCTGCAGTCAAAGGTATGTTGCCCCGCGGACCACTTGGTCGGGAAATGTTTAGAAAACTTAAGGTCTACGTTGGCGCGGCTCATCCGCACGCCGCGCAGCAGCCTCAAGCTCTAGAACTTTAACGGACAGCGATTATCATGGCAGACACTCAATTTTACGGCACTGGCCGTCGCAAGACGTCAGCAGCTCGCGTTTTCCTGACTGCAGGAAGCGGCAATATCTCTATTAATGATCGTGCGATCGATGTGTATTTCGGTCGTGAAGTGGCGCGAATGATTATTCGTCAGCCATTTGAGATTGTTGATATGGTCAACAAGTTTGATATGAAGATCACCGTTAATGGCGGTGGTAACTTTGGTCAGGCTGGTGCAATCCGTCACGGTATTGCCCGCGCCTTGCTTCAGTATGATGAAAATCTTCGTTCACCACTGCGCAAAGCTGGGTTCCTGACCCGTGATGCGAGACAGGTTGAGCGTAAGAAAGTTGGACTGCACAAGGCACGTAAGCGTCCTCAGTTCTCCAAGCGTTAATATCAGCGCTAAAAAGAATAGCCCGACTCATGAGTCGGGCTTTTTTTTGCCTTAAAAAACAGTAAGTTAACCTTGATCCGTCTATCTGCCTTGTTGCGTATATAACAGTGTTCCGTTAGAATGCGGGGCCATTTTTAATTGCATGCGAATCCGCGTGTTTTAACATCCAATTTTGCTGTTTAGGGAGAGCGTCATGACCAATGACGGAGTCAACCATAGTCGTCGCCGATTCTTACTTGGTGCTACCTCAGTTGTAGGTGGTGCAGGTGTAGTGGGTGCGGCCGTACCATTTGTTTCATCCTGGCAACCCAGTGCCAAAGCTAAGGCTGCTGGCGCTCCGGTTAAGATTAATATTTCCAAACTCGAGGTAGGCGGTCGCCTAGTCGTCGAGTGGCGCGGCAAGCCAGTTTATATAGTGCGTCGCACGCCAGAGTCTCTGGCAGCCATTGAAGCTATTGATAGCAGCATTTTACGAGACGTAGACTCAGTAGCGGCGTCACAGCCTAGCTATGTGAGTGGCTCAGCCCGAACCCAGGCTGGACGCGAAGAGTATTTGATATTGGTCGGTCTCTGTACGCACCTAGGTTGCGCACCGATGTATCGCCCAGATGTAGGAGCAGTTGATTTGGGCGGTGACTCTTGGTTAGGCGGTTTCTTCTGCCCTTGCCACGGCTCAAAGTTTGATCTCTCAGGACGAGTTTTTGCTGGCGTTCCGGCGCCAACCAATCTGGAAGTTCCGCCTCATGTCTATGAGTCGGACGACATTGTTATTATCGGAATTGATGCGGAGATTGCGTAATGAGTAAAGGAACATCTTTTGCTGAGTGGTTCGATTCGCGTATGCCTACGCTGAAGCGCGAGTGGAATCGGCATATGGCCGAGTACTACGCGCCAAAGAACTTTAACTTTTGGTATTACTTCGGCGTGCTGTCGATGGTCGTTCTGGTTATTCAGCTGATAACCGGAATTTGGTTGCTTATGAGCTACCAGGGTACTGCTGAGGGCGCCTTTGCCTCTGTCGAATATATTATGCGCGACGTGGATATGGGATGGATTATCCGCTATGCCCACTCCACCGGTGCCTCGGCATTCTTCGTTGTGGTCTACATGCACATGTATCGCGGCTTGATCTACGGCTCTTATAAAGCGCCTCGCGAACTAGTGTGGATCTTCGGCATGACTATCTATGTGGCACTAATGGCTGAGGCATTCCTCGGTTATGTATTGCCATGGGGTCAGATGTCTTACTGGGGCGCACAGGTTATTATTTCCCTGTTCGGCGCTATTCCAGTGGTCGGTGAAGACGTGGTGCAGTGGATTCGTGGTGACTATCTGATTTCGGGCATTACTCTGAATCGGTTTATGTCTCTCCACGTTGTCGCCATGCCAATTATTCTGATCGCGCTAGTGGTGATGCATATCATTGCATTGCACGATGTGGGCTCAAACAATCCAGATGGCGTTAGCATCAAGAAGTACAAAGATGAGAAAGGTAATCCGATTGACGGCATTCCCTTCTATCCCTACTTTGTTATTCACGATTTGGTTCCCATCGTAGTGTTCCTGTTTGTGTTCTGCGCAATCCTGTTCTTTATGCCAGAGATGGGCGGTTATTTCTTAGAGTATGCCAACTTCGAAATTGCTAACTCCCTGAAGACGCCAGAGCATATTGCGCCGGTTTGGTATTTCACGCCTTACTACTCGATGCTTCGTGCAGTTCCCGATAAGCTCGGTGGCTTTATCACTATGGCTGCTGCCATCGCGATTCTGTTTGTACTGCCCTGGTTGGATCGCAGTCCGGTGCGCTCAATGCGTTATAAAGGTAACTTTAGTCGCGGTGCGATTCTGGTGTTTGCTGCGTCGTTTATTCTGCTTGGATACTTGGGTGTTAAAGCGCCGACAGCATCACGCACGTTGCTAGCGCAGATCTGTACGGTTCTGTACTTCTCCTACTTTATAGGCATCTACTTCTGGACTCGTATAGAGACGACCAGGCCAGAGCCCGATCGCATCACCATGGATGGCGGAATCGGTATTTGGAAAACCCTGGGTGGAGTCTTGATTGTTGCACTGCTAGTTGTGTTGCCGATTAAAGCTGTAGGCGCCGAGAGTGGCAAATCATGCGGAACTGTCGACTGTGATACCTTTGAGGCTGATCTTCGCGATCATGCCTCATTGCAGAATGGCGCCCAACTGGCCGTTAACTACTGCATGGGTTGTCACTCATTCAAGTACTCGCGCTGGGAGCGTGTCGCCAATGATATTGGTATCCCCAATCAGCTGATGCTCGACAATATGATTTTCTCCGGTCAAAAGATCGGTGAGCTGATGAAGATCTCTATGACTGAAGAGGGCGCTAAAGAATGGTTTGGTGCAGTGCCACCGGATTTGACTCTGGTCGCCCGCTCTCGTTCGCCGGAGTGGGTCTACACTTATCTGCGCAATTTTTACGCAGACCCAAGCAGACCCTTAGGCGTCAACAACAAAGTATTTAAAGATGTGGGCATGCCCCATGTACTGCTCGACCTGCAGGGTTTGCCTGAATGTGCGCCAGGACCTGTAGTGACAGCCAATGGCGGTATTAAGCGCGACCTTTTAACCGGTGAAGATATTCTCGATGATCCCTGTGGTCGTTTTAATATCACCACTGCGGGTAGTATGACTGCCGAAGAATTTGATGTGGCTATGTATGACTTGGTCAACTTTATGACCTATATTGCAGAGCCTATGGCAGAAGAGCGCAAGCATATTGGCCGTCTGGTACTGTTATTCCTGCTGCTATTGCTGGTCTTTGTTATGCTGCTGAACCGTGAATACTGGAAAGGCATTCACTAAGACTGACAACGAGTTAAAGAGTTAGACAGCCTTTAGCTGACTCTAGGTTATTTTAGAATATCTAGATCATCTAAGGGCTATAGTATTACCCAGGACAGACCATATAAAGGCATGGATTGTCTATTTGGAGCGGCGCTTAGCTGCTTCCTACTTTGCTACTAAAATTTGAGAGGTTGCTGTGCGACGATCGTCGATGACATTATTTTCCGACCCCACATGCCAGTATAGCCATCGTGTGCGTATTGTATTAGCCGAAAAAGGCGTCACTGTTGATATCGAAGATATCGATCCAGGTGCGGTTACTGAAGAAATTCTTGAAGCCAACCCCTATGGCACACTGCCGACACTGGTAGACCGTGATCTTGCGCTCTATGAGTCAAAGGTCGTTATGGAATACCTCGATGAGCGCTTCCCGCACCCACCTCTTTTGCCTGTTTATCCAGTTGCGCGTGCTCAGAGCCGCCTGTGGATTCATCGCATTGAAAAAGACTGGTGTTCATTAATTACTCATATTCTGCACAACCCGGAAAGCAAGAAAGCCGAGGAATCGCGCAAGGAATTACGTGAGTCATTGATCAGTATTGCCAGCATCTTTACCGATATGCCTTACTTTATGAGCGAAGAGTTTACGCTTGTCGATTGTTGTTTGGCTCCGGTTCTGTGGCGTCTGCCTGAGTTCGGTATCGAACTGCCTGTCAATCGTCAGGTGAAACCGTTGCACGACTATATGGAACGGTTATTCGAGCGTCCCTCTTTCCAAGAGAGCTTGACCGATCTTGAGTTAGAGATCCGTCAATAAAATGAAAATGCGGTCCAACCGACCCTACCTTCTGCGCGCCTTCTTCGACTGGATAGTGGACAACGATTGCACACCTTATGTTGTGGTCGATGCTCATCATCTGGGCGTAGAAGTTCCTCAGAGCTATGTTACCGATGGCCAGATTGTGTTGAATGTCGCACCTCGCGCCGTCTCGAACTTTATTCTCGATCTCGAGATTCTTGCTTTTTCCACCCGTTTTGGTGGTATGCCAATTGATATTCAAGTGCCAGTTACTGCCGTTGTTGGCATTTACAGTCAGGAGAATGGTCAGGGTATGGTCTTTGAGCACGAACCCTCTGATGATCTGCCGCCGACACCGCCAAGCGGACCTAAAGCGGTTAAAAAATCCTCAACTCAACCACCTGCTTCACCGAGCGACAAGGCTCCAAAAAAGATTAAGCCGTCGCTAAGGGTTATTAAGTAGCAGCTACAGTCGGAGCATTGCAATGTCTAAGCCAATCGCCATTCTCTCAGCCTCACGTACGCCCATGGGCGGCATGATGGGGTCACTCTCTTCAGTTTCCGCTGCCGATTTGGGTGCCGCAGCCATAAGTTCTGCAGTGCAAAAGTCCACCTTAGGTGTAGACCAGATCGACGAGGTATTGATGGGCTGCGTACTCTCAGCCGGTGTAGGCCAAGCTCCTGCCCGTCAGGCGGCATTAGCTGCTGGACTCACTCAAGGGACTCCCTGCACCACTATCAACAAAGTCTGTGGCTCAGCCATGAAAGCGGTAATGATGGGCTGTAATGCACTGCGAGCAGGTCAGGCAACCACTGTTGTCGCCGGCGGTATGGAAAGCATGAGTCGCGCCCCCTACTTGATTCCTCAGGGACGTCAGGGTTACCGCTTTGGTCATGCGCAGATGCTCGACCATATGCAATACGACGGTCTGCAAGATGCCTATCAGGGTGTCGCCATGGGTTTGTTTGCTGAAAAATGCGCGGACAAATACAGTTTTAGTCGCGAGCACCAAGATGCCTATGCCATCGAATCTCTGCGTCGCGCCAATGCCGCGATCGATAGCGGTTGGTTTGATCAGGAAATTGCGCCGGTCACCATCTCCTCGCGTCGCGGTGATGTGGTTGTAGATACAGACGAGCAGCCAGGCAATGCTAAACCAGAAAAGATTCCCCAGCTAAGACCCGCTTTTGATAAGAATGGTTCGGTTACCGCTGCCAATGCCAGCTCTATCTCTGACGGTGCCGCGGCCCTGACATTGATGATGGCTGACGAAGCAGAAGCGCGAGGCTTAAAGCCGATTGCAGTTATTCACGGCTTTGACCAGAGTGCTCACGAGCCAGAGTGGTTTACTACAGCACCTGTGTCAGCGATCAATAAGACATTGGAGCGAGTCGGTTGGACAGTCGATGATGTGGATCTTTGGGAAGTTAATGAAGCCTTTGCAGTAGTTGCCATGGCGGCCATGCATGAGCTGAAAATACCCCATGAAAAGCTTAATGTACACGGAGGCGCTTGCGCTCTTGGGCATCCCATAGGCACCAGTGGTGCCAGAATCATAGTTACCCTAATCCATGCCCTGCAGCAGCACGGTGGCCGCAAAGGCATCGCCAGCCTCTGTATCGGCGGCGGTGAAGCTACTGCAATGGCGATTGAGTTAGTCTAACTCTAGTCTATAAAGCTCTAGTCTAAAAAGCTCTAAGCCTAGTCTACGTATTCGAAGACTTTGACAACACTGCGGACGCCGCTTGTACGACTGGCGATCGCAGTGGCTTTTTCACCATTGATACGTCTGACTCTACCCATCAAATACACCACGCTATCTTCAGCGGTCACTTCAATATTGGACGACTTAATCTCTTTATCAAAGGTGATCTTGGTCGCTACCTTAGCGCTGATCAGGGCATCATTGGTGCGTGCAACAATCGACGAGTTGCCGCGCACTTGCAGCTCATTGTGAACCTGTCTTTGGCCAGTGTAGGCACGGGCCGTATCTCCAGCTAAAACTCGCAGCGCTTTAGTGGGCACTTCGCCAGTCAACAGCACAATGGCATTGTAAACATGGACATTGATATGGGCTTTCTTGAGTGCCGGGTCGGCTTTCTTAATATTGACGCCGATAAAGGTGTCCATTTTAATGTCATTGATATCCGAACCAATTGGAGTCGATGTTAGGTCCGGGTTGATCGGCTCTTTAACAACAGTATTGACCACAGAAGTACAGCTGGATAGAAGACCCACCAGTGTTACAACTAAGATTTTGTTACGCATTTATTCACCTCCAAAAATATGACTGTCTATCAGGGCGCAGAGGCACTGAACAATTTGTACTTGCGACTGAACAATCAGCGGCGACGGTGCGCTGCCGATATTAATATGGACATCATTGTAGCTCACCAGGTTAATCAACGAATCATCATTTTCCGTAGAAATTAGAATGATCGACATACCTCGATCCAGCGCTGTATTTAGTGCCCCAAGTAACAGGCTGCTATTGTCTCCACTGCTCAGCAACACCAAGATATCACCACTGGCCGCTTGTGTTTTCAATGCCTGGTTATAGCGTTCGGCAGCGCCACTCTGTTGCGCGATCTGATTTAGATTGAGGGATGGAAAGCCGGGGCGGTCAATTTCATAACCCTGGGCCAGATAATCAGTGAGTAGTTGTGCGACTAGGCCACTGGAATGCTCGCCACAGGTAAAAACCCGGTTGCCCGCCAGCAGTGCCGAGGCCACTTTTTCAGCGGCACTGGCAATGGACTCGGCGCAGGTTTCCCCTGTCGCCATGGTCGCCTCAATCATTTTCTGAAACTGATTAAAAACCTTTTGATCTACTGCGTCCAATGACCTGTATTCCTCTTTAAATTAGCAGCCACCCAATCTAGTAGCTACCTAATCTAGTAGCTACCTAATCCAGCAGCTACCTAATCCAGCAGCTACCTAATCCAGCAGCTACCTAATCCAGCAGCTACTGGAGAATATTTTGTATCCAATTGATGCAATACTCGCTTGTCGATTGCCTGCGTGGCTTGTTAGGGCTTATAGCTAGGGCGTCAAAGCGGGCGCTGACTTTTTCTGTAAGCCCTTCACGCTGCATATAAGCCTGTGCAGCGGCACTTAGACGTTGACACTTCTGCGCTGTAATAGACTCCTCGGCGGAGCCAAAGTTTACACTGCTACGAAAGCGTACTTCGACAAATACCAATACCGCATTATCCAGCATAATCAGATCAATTTCGCCCCTGCGGGTGCGAAAATTTTTCGCCACAAGCTGCAGGCCTTTAGACAGCAAATAATCCAGCGCCAACTGTTCAGCTGCGGCACCGCTTAAATGCTCTTTTTTGCTACTTTGGAATATCCCTGTCCCCATAATATGTTCCTGAAAAGATGGTTCCTGAAAAAATAGCGCCTGAAAACTCTGATCCCTAGGGTTGCGCTGGCACCACCCGGCCCTTTACAAAGGCCGCCCATTTTTCGGTTCGCTTTATACTACCGCCTGAAAGTCGAAGCATACCTGTTGCACCAAATACAGGCAGCGCATCGGGTTTGGCGAGATCCTCGAGTAGGGCGTGTAATAAAAATGCATCGTATCCCAGGGCATAGAGTTGACGGTAGGCCGTCGGTAGACGCAGATCCGGTCTTAGTGGTCGAGGCATATGGCCCTCTAGGGTCCAGGACATAGCACTAAATTTGATGCCGCTGAGATCGCGATTGAGCTCGATCTGTTGAGTTCCGCTGTATATATGCGAGGTGGCATAAACCGGAACATCACCGGCATAGAGGAAATCCAGGGCGGGTTTTATCTGGCGTACTTTTTCTGAATAGCCGAGAACAATAACCAGATCTATATCCTGACGCCGGCGCGGGGTAGCGCTAAGGCTGCGGTTAACCGAACGTCGCAGCGCCAGGCTGCGCTGTTCACTGAGGTCAATTTCCAGTGGTCTCTGCAGTAGCCGAGTAAAATCATTAACACTGTTAGGGTAGGAAATCGCGTCAATCACAGTGCCACCTTTGGCCGTCCAGTAATCAATAAAATGACGCCGAGCGCGCAGGCCCCAGCCGCTATCTGGTGCGATCAGCAAGACATTGCTCTGTCCCTGAATCCAAGCTTGATCGGCAATCTGGCTCACTTCATCCAGAGCTGATAGGCCAAATTGGAATAAATTCTCTGTGTCACTGAGCTGGTTTTTATCTAGCCGATTGAGCGTCAGGGTGGGGACCTGTAGGCGCGGGCTGGCAGCGAGCTCTTCCACCTGGGACTGACGCATGGGGCCGATCACCATATCGGCGCCACGCTCAACTGCATTATTGTAAACCTCAGTGACTGGTTGAGAGGATGTGTCATAGATAGCTATTTTTGGCAGGCGAGCGCCCTGGGCCAAGTTTTCATAATAAGCGCTGATAAAACCATTGAGCAGGGTAGTGCTGGGTGTTTCATATTGCCCCTGCAGTGGCAGCAACAGTGCAATATTCTTGGGAGCCCCAGTGCCACGGAAGCGTGCGTTTAGTATTGCTGGTGGACTATTGGCGCCTGGATGCTCGCGCCAGCTCTGCTTCCATACTGCGAAGAAACTCTTTTGTGCACTGGGGTCGGCCTGTCGGTAGCGCATCGCCGCAGCCAGCTCCAGCCAGCCGGCCAGCACGCCGCGGTCTGAAAGGTCGTTTTGCTGCAGCTGACTAAATGGCAGTTCATTAAGCTGTAGCCAAATTTGATCATGCAGTCGTGATATCAGTCGCTGGTCGCTAATTGCTCGTGGATTGTAGAGACTGGCCAACTGAATATTATTTTCAATACTGGCTCTTATATGGCCGCCAGCATAGTTAAGCGCACTTTCGAGGCTCAGAATACGGCGCTGAAAATTTATGTCTAGGCCCTGTCGCAGCGCCATAAAACGGGTTTCGGCGAGTCTTACTTTAGCACTGGCCAGCTGCTGTCCCGCAAGGTCCAGTTCCAGCCAGAGCAAACTGTACTCAACAAAAAACAGTTCGTTCAGTTGCTCGGTATTAATAAGCAGTAGCGTAGTTCTACTCTGATCCAGATCGCCACCCTGAGCAAACAGGATAGCAATATCCAGCAACAGATTGTCCCTGTCATCAGTGTTGATCGATTGCACTTGTGCCAGAGCCGTTTCCGCCTGGCTAACCAAGGATTGATTGATCTCGACTTCTTCAGAACCCAGAGTAACCCGCGCAATTGGACCTGAAACTTGAGTTGTAGTTGGCGCACAGCCCCCGATAAAGGCTAAGATGGCCAGCGCATAAATCATCGAGAGAAAAAGTCTTTTAGTCATGAACTCAAATCAATCCGGTACGTTGTATGTAGTCGCCACACCCATAGGCAATCTGGGTGATATGGTACCCCGAGCAGTCGAGATCCTTCAATCAGTGAAGGCCATTGCCTGTGAGGATACCCGTCACAGCAAAAAATTGCTGGATCATTTTCGCATCGATACACCATTGATGGCCTATCACGACCACAGCGACAAAAAAAGCAGCCACAAGATTCTGGTGCAGCTCAGCGCGGGCAATAATATAGCCCTAATATCCGATGCAGGTACACCGCTGATCTCCGATCCAGGCTACCGCTTGGTGCTCGCGGCGCGCCAGCAGGGTATTAGTGTTATCCCTGTCCCAGGCGCCTGTGCGGCCATTGCTGCATTGAGCGTAGCAGGTCTGCCCACGGATCGATTTAGATTTATCGGCTTTTTGCCGGCCAAGAGTACCCAGCGTAAAAAGGTACTGGAGGAACTTTCGGCTGTGCCTGAAACTATGGTGTTCTATGAGGCACCCCACCGGATTTTGGAAACCCTGAGAGACAGCGTTGAAGTCTTTGGCCCTGAGCACAGTGGTTTTATCGCTCGGGAGTTGAGCAAAACCTTCGAGACCTATCTGCATGGCACGCTGGCTGAGCTAGTTAGCATAGTTGAGGCCGACAGCAATCAGCAGCGCGGTGAAATCGTCCTGGTATTAGCAGGTCGTGAAGAGAGCGAAAGCACAGTAACTGTCGACGGCGAACGAGTCCTGCGCCTGTTGTTGGCAGAATTGCCAACCGCCAAGGCAGCAGCACTCACCGCTAAGATTACCGGCGGTGACAAAAAGGAGTTCTATCAAATGGCCCTGGCACTGAAACAATAATCTGAGAAAATTGATATAAAAAAAGGCTAGCTCATACGAGCTAGCCCTCTGTACCGCAAATAACTTATCTACTTACTGTGCTGAATGTCCGCAACGGTTAATGCGGTCATATTGAAGATGCCCCGAGAAGAAACCGACGGAATCACAATATGCGCTGGCTTACTAAAGCCATTGATAAAGGGCCCGATCAGCAACGCATCGGTCAGCGAACGAATCAATCCCATGGCAATATTCGCGGCATCCAAGTTAGGCATAACCAAGACATTGGCTCGGCCCTTCAGAGTCGACTGGGAATAAATTGTTTTGCGTAGCTTCGGATTCAGCGCGCTGAGCACATGCATCTCACCATCAATTTCTAGCTCCGGGTGAGCTTCTCGCAACAGCTCACTGGCTAGGCGCATTTTCCGTGCCGAGGCTGTATTAGCCGTGCCAAAGTTTGAGTGGGACAGCAGTGCCACCTTGGGTTCAATACCAAAGCGCTTCACCAGATCAATACTGGCCTCAGTAATCTGTACCAACTCTTCTGCCGTTGGGTCCACATTCATCGCGGTATCAGCCAAAAACAGCGGGCCGTCGGGCATCAGCAATACTGCAGCAGATGAGACCAACTGCTCTTTATGGGCAGGGCCGAGCAGATGCATAATTTCCCGCAGATGAAAATCAAAGCGACCGACTTTACCGCAGATAAGGCCATCGGCTTCACCGCGGGCAACCATCACTGCGGCGATGGCAGTTTGGTCGTCGCGCATAATCTTCCGTGCAGCGTCCACCGAGACACCGTGACGACCAACACTCTCATGATAGAAGGCCGCATACTCTTCGTGGCTGTCATTGTCGCTGGGATCAAATATTTCTACATCTTTGTCCAGATCTATACGCAGACCCAGTCGATCAATCTTTTGTTCCATACCCGCGCGACGGCCAACCAAGATAGGCTTGGCGATCTGCTCATCCAATACTGCTTGCACGGCTAACAGCACATCGTCGTTTTCCCCTTCGGCATAGACAATGCGCGCCGGGGCTTTTTTCGCCATCTCAATAATTGGCTGCATAAACAGACCGGCCTGATTCACAAACTCATTCAGAGTTTGACGATAGGCTTCTAAATCTTCGATGGGACGTGTAGCCACGCCACTTGCCATGGCGGCTTTTACCACTGCCATGGGCACTACTTCAATCAGACGCGGATCAAAGGCTTTAGGGATCAAATACTCAGGACCAAATTTAAGCGCTTCATCAGCGTAGGCTGCTGCCACTACATCTGAGGTTTCCATCGTGGCCAGATCGGCAATGGCGCGCACCGCAGCCATTTTCATCTCTTCATTAATGGTCGAAGCACCACAGTCCAATGCGCCGCGGAAAATAAACGGGAAGCACAGAACATTGTTAACTTGGTTGGGGTAGTCGGAACGGCCGGTGGCCACAATTGCGTCAGGGCGGGCGGCCATGGCTTCTTCCGGCATGATCTCTGGAATCGGGTTGGACATTGCAAGAATAATGGGTTTCGGACCCATCTTTTTCACCAGCTCGCCATTTAAGACGCCAGGCCCTGAGAGGCCCATAAACAGATCGGCACCTTCGATAGCATCGTCAATGGTGCGATCGCTGGTTTCTACTGCATAGTCTTCCTTCCAAGGGTTCATGCCTTCCTTGCGGCCGGCATAAATCACACCGGTGCGGTCGATCATGCGCACATTTTTCTTCTGCAGACCCATGCTCACCAACAGGTCGACACAGGCGATACTGGCAGCGCCAGCACCTGAGACCACAAGCTTTACGTCTTCAAACTTTTTATCCACTATGCGCAGGCCGTTATAGATAGCAGCGGCGGCAACAATAGCGGTGCCGTGTTGATCGTCGTGAAACACCGGAATCTTCATGCGCTCGCGAAGTTTCTTTTCCACCATAAAGCATTCTGGCGCCTTGATATCTTCAAGGTTAATACCGCCAAAAGTGGGCTCCAGAGAGGCGATAATATCGACCAACTTATCGACATCGGTTTCATCTACTTCAATATCGAAGACATCGATATTGGCAAATTTCTTAAACAGGACCGCTTTGCCTTCCATTACAGGCTTCGAGGCCAGTGGGCCAATATT
>CAWLBR010000048.1:0-15349 GCA_963855085.1 Gammaproteobacteria bacterium | reverse complement strand
GCCGGTGGCGCCAAAGCGGAAGTCAGCCTTTAACATCCACATCGGAATACGGATATCTTCTAACTCGTCGTAGATGTTATTACGCGAGTAATCTACAGGGTTAATCACATCAAGTACGCGGAACAGATCCGTACGCCCCCAGATCACCTGCTGCTTGCCCAGGCGGAAGTTAATTTCGTTATCACCGCTTCCCAGTAAAGTGGCATCGACATAAAGTTCACGCAGCCAGTCGGCGCGATCACCAAATATTTCCGGTGATGCTAATTCTTTTTTGTCGGCATCCATGTAGTCATTGATACAGCCGCGGCTGTCAGTATCACAAGGGCGCACCGGCACGCCGAAGGCAACGCCATCAGCGTGGTTGCGCAGATGATCGCCCAGGGTAATCATGCCGACATTAGGATTGTCGGGATAGCTATCAACGAATGTATTACCCGCCAGCATGCCTGTAGGACCAGAAAATGTTCCTACGGGCGCCCCGGTAATCTCCTCAACCCGCGGCCCTAAAATATTTATCGCTGCGAAGTTGCCTACACCGAGACCGCCGGCAGGACCAAGGCCACTGCCGTTAACCGGCACGATAGTAGGTGCACCAATATTGGCCAATCCGTAGGAGTTGAGAAACGCTGCGCCACCGGCCTTATCGCCGTATTCATCGTCATTCAAATCGTACACGGCGTCGTAGCTAATGCGCATAATACCGTTGACGCTGACATTGCTAAATGGGCCAACGTCGCCAATGAATTTTAATCCCTCCAGCTGGAAGCCGCTGCGCGCTTTGGAAATACCGATATCTTTGCGGTGGTGAACCACCTCTTCGCCAAAACCGGACCATTCGACGTCTCTACTAAAGGCACTTTCAACCACTGTAGCACTGGCAATTCCAGCGACTGTAAGGCCAAAGGCCAGACGTTTCATAGAGCTTTGTAAATACATAGTGTTGCTCCTTTTCTAGTTTAATTATTTTCTGAAGGGTGATTGATACCAAGTACCACAGCTATCACAAATCTTCAGACGGTGCTTGTGAGTGATTCCGCTGGATAATTTCACCGGCATCATCAGACAATTGGGTTATAAATTTCGGTTTAAATACCAGTACCCAAGACGGCACTAGCCAGAGAGCGGCGATACCGTTGAGCACTACCATGACACTGAGCAGCAGTGCCGCATCGGCCTGGAAGCGTAAATCGGAGAGAAAAATCCACATCACGATCCCAGCAATCAAAGTAATTGCTGTAAAGCTGACCGCCAGCCCAGTGGTGCGCAGTGCGGCACGCACCGACTCTCGCAGGTCACCACGACGCACCATCTCCTCGCGGATACGGTCCATCATATAAATGGAATAATCGATACCGACACCTACGCCGACCGCAATAATCGGCACAGTATTGATATTGATGCCGACCTCTGCCAAACCCATGTAGGCATAAGTAAGTGTAGTGGCGAAGAACATTGCCACGAACATCATGAGACCCGCCTGAAGCGAGCTGTAGAAAATCATTACAAAAGCAAAGATCAGCAAAAACACCAGCGGCAAGACAACCTTGTTGGTATCGAAGGCCGCCTCGTTCATTGCCGCTGTAACACCGATGGTACCGCCAGCAAGGCGAATACTTAGACCATCAACCTTGCCATCATTTTCTTCGATCCACTGCTTCGCCATGTGGATAGCACGACGGATAGTCTCACCCTGGTGGTCTTTATAAAAAAAGACTAGGTTAGCTAAACGCGCCGAAGGATCAACAAACTCTTTCAAAGCTCCAGGAATTGGGCTGGACGCCATGTAGGCAAACATCAAACCACCTGCATAAAACTCATCTTTGGGTATCTGCTGCCAACGCGGATCGTTATTGTGCAGTAACCGATTTACTTGTTTTATAAGGTCGGGCATCCCCTTGGAACCACCCACATCTGGATCGAGCAGCATATGGCGTTGCAGAGCTTCTAGCTCTCGCAGCACCTCAGGCTTTTTCATACCCCCCTCATCGCGATGCTCGGCGACTATATAAAGTTCCTCTGAACCAGGAAAACTGTCGTTGATCGCTTTAGACGAGATATTGTAGTCGTGATCCTGATACAGGATAGGTGATCCAGGCTCCGATTCACCGATGGTTACATGGGAGGCTACAAAACCACCACCGACGGTGAGAACCAGTCCGACCATCAAAATTAGGGCTGGATTAGCGACGACAACCCCGCTGGCGGAATCAGCGACGTGACGCAACACATTTTGTTTTAGCTGTGTTTTGGACGGTTTAGGCAGCACAGACAAGAGCAAGGGGACGGCTACCAGCACGGTTATAATGATGCTCAGCGCCCAAAGAGATGAGTAGTGGGCCAATTTGGTATTGAGTGGAATAGAGCCAATTGCAATCACCAACAGTCCCACTGCGTCTGAGACAACTCCC
Source organism: Gammaproteobacteria bacterium (assembly GCA_963855085.1). GTDB lineage: Bacteria > Pseudomonadota > Gammaproteobacteria > Pseudomonadales > Porticoccaceae > HTCC2207. The sequence continues at coordinate 12,941 of CAWLBR010000048.1, read as the reverse complement.
AATGAGCCTGGGCGGAACAGGTTTTCAAAGGTACGCCGTGCGGCGTCATGACAGTTTCTCGTTTCTTCAAGCTCTGCATAGTAACGCTCGACTAGCTGAATACCATGCGACATCGCTCGCGCTGAGATTAGAAAGGGAATCACCAAACCCAGTGGATCGAGGTTGTAGCCAAACAGCGAAATAATCCCAATGCCCCAAGTAGTAGATACCAACACTCCAGCCAACGGAACCAGCACGCCATACCATGAACGAAAATGAAAAATCAGTAGCGTTACCATAATCAGCGCAGTAAAAACCAAAATCTGGAAAATTTGATCTTTGTAATAGTAGGCCCAGCCAACCAGCACCGGCTGACCAGTAGCATAGATATTGATCCCTTCGCGAGCATAATCAGCGCGCAATTGTTGTAGCTGCGCAAAGGTCTTTTCGTAATCGAGCGCTCCCTCGTTGAGCTGCGCCTTAATTAATGCGGTCTTCATGTCGGACGAGATTAAAGGGCCATAGACCTGAGGATTAGAGACAACTGCCTTACTCAGCTCAGTCAATGCCTCTGCAATCATTAGGGGGTCTTGGGGTCTATAATATGGGTCCGAGACAATATTGCCCATCTCAGTGAGCCACACCTTTCGAGTCGTGCGGTGAGTAAAACTAGAAACCAGATTGTGGTTAACGCCAGGCAGACTATCCACGGCTTGAGTCACCTGGTGGATGAGCTCTAAAGTCTCGTTGGAAAATATGTTTCCCTCTTCAACTTCAACGCCCACTATGATCACATTAGCGCCGCCAAAGTTATCTTTTATATCATTGTGAAGTTCGATATAAGGATGCTTTTGTGGCAGTAAGTCTGCAAAATCTGAGTACATTTTTACGCTGGGTATCTGCCATGCAAAAAACAATGTCATAGCAAAAATCGCCATAAGAACCAATTTAGGATTCGTAAACAGACTTATTTCAACTCGATTAAAAAAATGAGAGTGCTCAGACATTCAGTAATTTTCCATATTGATACTGCACTTAAAGAGAGGCGTCTAAAGACAGGCGCAATAAAACACCCCAACCGCCGGCTATAAGGGCGCGTTGATTATCCAGCGCAACCCCAGCACGAAAGTAAGTCGGTATATCGGGCGTTTCGACTTTCCGCCAGGCCCCTTCCGACCACTGAAGAATAACGCCCTGATCGCCGGTGGCTATAAGCTTCTCACCCACCATAAAAAAATTATAGATTGGGGATTCGGTAGGTGTTTCGGTTCGCTCCCAGCTCTCTCCACCGTCGCGGGATCGCATAATCACACCCTGCAAACCTCCCACCCAACCGTTACCCGAAAGATCAAAATGAACTGCCAATGGGTAGAATTCATCGCCGATCCGATCAACAACAATCCAGCTGTTCCCAGCATCTTTAGTGACCGCCAGTAAGCCGAACTCTCCAGCCGAATAGCCCTGTTCGGCACTAGGAAAAGTAACGGCGGTTAGCATTGCATCTTCATCCAGAGTGGTGACCTCCCACTCTTGACCTGCAGCAGAACTGTGAAGCATTGTTGAAAAGCTACCGACGATCCATAGTTCATTGTTCTTAGTACAATCAATGTCTTGAACATCCTCGTCTGTTGGCAAGGAATAGATTTGCCAAGATTCACCCTGATCATGGGAATGCCAAACGTCCGCCTGATAAGACAAGGCCACCAGCGAACCATCACCACACACAGCTCCACTGATAAAGTCCGGATGGTTATCGGCATCACCAAGCTGGTCGCGCTGCCAAACCTCACCCTCTATGGGCCGTCTCAGCAGCAGTCCGTCATTACCCAACATGATCAAGGTTTCACCAACATGCTCTAACACCATAAGCTGGTCGGTGCGACGGATAGGCTGATTAAGAGTGTCTTCGACGCCGGAGAGATTTAAACGCGCCTCACAGGCACAGAGGAGGACAGCTATGGCGAGAATGGCTGCGCTGGAGAAGTGTCGAATGCGGCCCGAGCCCTTGTGCAGGCAACTCGGATTAGAATGGCTAGCAGTATGACCGTTAGCATCAGACGCACTATTTACAGATGAAAAAAAGTTCACTAAAACTCCTCCGCTGATTTATGCTTGCTCAATAGCCTGCGATCTTATGACTGGTAAAAATTCAACTAGTCGACCGTCTCCTTTAGAGGGTGGCACTTTTTACAGAACACATGCTATTGACAATCCAAAATCCGTGCCAAAAATCTCAACCAAAAAAGAAATATCGATAACCGTCTGTTTTTATTCACTTTAATGTAAAACAATTCATTTTTAGATACATCCTTCTGGATTTTCGAAATTTACTGCCGGTTAAATAAATTTATCATTTGATAAACCTTAGTTCGTCTCGCCCACCATTTTCCCCGTTTTATTTCACAATCCAAATTGATCTGGTCTCACAAATACTTCAAATAAAAAGATTTAATCGGGTCAAAATAGATCCGGAGTTTCGGCTCAATTGATTAATTTTTTACCTTATATACAGAGACTTAAGTGTAGAAGGCACTAAAAAGCGAGTGCCACAAAAGCACGTGAAAATGTTCCATTAACCTAGAGTTCGACAAGCGTTACCACAATCTTTTTAACCAAATGCTCGAGAATATTTATGCAGGAATCCATATTTGATCAATTGGTTTATAAAACGGCCAACCACCCCTCGTCTCCGCCAACCCTCCCCCGACAGTAGTATTCAGGCCATAAAAAAAGACTTTGAAATCAAAAGGATGCTCAGAAAAAAAACTTTTGGCATAGTGCTTGCTTTATCCTAAATAAATGGCGTTTAAAATTTCGACTCAAAATCATTTTAAAGGGGATGTCATGCGAAGGTTTGAGGTGGGAGATAAGAGCAAGTACGTACGCATACGAAACATTGTTCGCGATCAGTTTGTGGAATTTGATTTCGCTATTGATGATCCTCGTCTCTACGTTGAACTGATATTGCCGAAAAAGGCATTTGATGAATTTTGCATCGCCAACCAAGTGACCGAAATGACACCTGAGCAGTGCCAAATGGTTGATGAAGATGCCGAAAAGTGGCGGTACGGGACCGACACCCTCGCAGCCAAACACAACAGATAAACGAACCATAAGCCACGGCCGCGACGCGCTAAAGGCCATATAAATCAACCTCTAGATTAATAACGGGTACGCAATGACTATTGAAATAAAAACTTCGACTATGAAGCCTATTCGAAACACTTATGCACACATCGAACGTCGATTCGGAGACAAGCCTGCAACGCGGTATCAGGAGGCTACATACGACGTGCATTCAACGCATAACTTCCACTACAAACCGCTGTGGGATCAAGATCGTGAAATCAATGATCCAGCTAGAACCGCTGTGGTTATGGGTGATTGGTATGACCTTAAGGATCCTCGCCAATTTTACTATGGCCCCTATGTTCAAAACCGCTCAAAGATGCAAGAGACGGCTGAGGGCAACTTTAAGTTTTTTGAGAAACGTGGACTTGGAGACTGCATTGACGATAGTTTGCGAGAAAAAATTATTCAGCTAGTTATTCCCATGCGCCATGCCGAGGTGGCTGCCAACTTAAACAATATGTACGGCACTGCACATGGCACAGGAACTGCAGTCACGCAGGCGCTTATTTTTGAGGCAATGGATCGATTTGGTAACGCACAATACTTCTCAAAAATAGGACTGGCCCTCGACGGTAATACAGGTGATTCACTAGCTACGGCTAAAGAGCATTGGATGAGTAATCCTGCCTGGCAGGGAGTGAGAGCCTACTGTGAAAAAACGCTAACGATAAAGGACTGGTTTGAGGCCTTTATTGCGCAAGACATAGTCATAGACACGTTAATCAACGACCTTTACTACCGTCAATTCGATGAATGGCTGACCCAAAATAATGGGCGAGACTTACTCTTACTAATGGAGTTCATGCAGGATCGTGCTAAGGATTCTCAGCGCTGGTCAGACTCGGTTCTCAAAGCGGTAGTCACAGAGAGTAAACATAATAGCAATCAGGTTCTGACTTGGATCAGCACATGGCGTATTCGTGCTCAAGAAGCGCTTGAACCGCTTGCCAGTGCTTTGCTTGGCGATAAAGCCCTAGCAGACGCCTTTGCTGTACTTGAAAAACGACTGACCAAAGTGGGTCTGAACTGTTAATTATTGGATTAACGGAGGTTTTCTATGTCACGAGTACAAATTGCTTTTCAGGATAACGACGAGTCCCGCTATATCGTTGCCGCGATTGAGCAAGACAACACGACCGCAGTAGTGCATTACGAGCCAGCAATGATCCGAGTAGAGAATGAAGGATCACTGATCATCAATCGTGACACTGTTTCAGAACAGATAGGAATGGAGTGGGATGTGCAGTCACTGCACATCAACCTGATAACACTCACAGGACATATTGACGAAGACGACGATTATTTCAAAATCATGTGGAATAACTAATTTAGATTAAAGTAAAAAAGGACCTAGATAATGTCACCTAAAAAACTTAATTTGAAAGATAAGTATAAATTACTCACCCGCGACCTAGACTGGGAGTTCTCTTATGAAGATCGGAAAGAGGCATTCCCTTACGAAGAGTTTGAGGGCATAAAAATCACTGACTGGGATAAATGGGAAGACCCATTCCGTTTAACCATGGAGTCTTACTGGAAGTACCAGGCTGAAAAAGAGAAGAAGCTCTATGCCATTTACGATGCATTTGCCCAAAACAATGGCCAGACTAATGTAACTGATGCCCGCTACGTCAATGCCCTCAAGCTATTTTTAACTGGCGTCAGTCCCGGAGAGCATGCTGCGCACCTAGGCTTTGCCTTCACTGGTCGTCAGATGGGTGGTATTGGCGCGCGCGTTGCAGCACAGATGCAGTCGATCGATGAGTTGCGTCATATTCAAACTCAAATTCACGCGATGAGCCACTACAACAAATTCTTCGATGGCTTCGATGAGTTTAACCATATGCACGATCGCCTATGGTACTTGTCAGTGCCCAAATCCTTTTTTGAAGACGCGCGCACCGCTGGCCCATTTGAATTTATGATCGCCATCGGTTTCTCATTTGAATATGTTCTAACCAATCTGCTTTTTGTTCCATTTATGTCTGGCGCCGCATATAACGGTGATATGGCCACAGTGACCTTTGGATTCTCTGCTCAATCTGACGAGGCACGGCATATGACACTTGGGCTTGAGATAATAAAATTCATTCTCGAGCAGCATGAAGATAACTTGCCAATCGTTCAGAAATGGCTAGATAAGTGGCTGTGGCGTGGCTATCGTCTGCTGACATTAGTGTCAATGATGATGGATTATATGCTGCCGCAGAAGGTCATGTCGTGGCAAGAAGCTTGGGAGCTCTATTTCGAAGACGCTGGCGGTGCTCTTTTTAAAGACCTGGAGCGCTACGGTATCAAAATGCCCGACTATACCGAGACCATCAAACAAGAAAAAGAACACCTCAGTCATCAGGCATGGTGGATTTTCTACCAATACAGTCATGCTGCCGCATTCCACACCTGGACACCCACTGCAGAAGAGATGGATTGGCTCAGTGAGAAGTATCCTGACACTTTCGATAAGTACTACCGACCGCGCTGGGAGCTCGCTGCAGAAATGGAAGCTAAAGGAGAGCGATTCTATACCACTGGACTCCCCCAACTTTGTCAGACTTGTCAAATACCCATGGCATTCACGGAAATGAGTGATCCCACTCAAGTGAGTTATCGCGAGAGTATTTACAACGATGAACGATTCCACTTCTGTTCAGATCCATGCAAAAGCATTTTTGATAATGAGCCTGAAAAGTATGTCCACGCCTGGCTACCCGTCCATCAAATTCTGCAAGGAAACTGCGGTGGTGGTGGACTAGACAAAGTCATGGAGTACTACCACTTAGATGATGGTGTTGCCAATTTAGAATTCGAAGGCTCACCAGATGCAGAACGCTGGAAGAAATGGAAAGGCGTGGCTTAATCATTAATTAAACAGGGGTGTCGATTAGGCGCCCCAGATATTTGAGTATGTTTTATGACAACAAGAGCATTACGTGATGACTATCACGGTGAATTTAAAGACTCGATTGAGAAATTTGGCGGCGCCCAATTGGTCTATTTAGGCTGGGATAAACATCAAATGTTTTGCTCCTCTCGGGCATTTCCGCTACCGCCAGAGATGCACTTTCAGGAATTACTCGACAATGTCATGCCCGAGGCTTTTGGGCAGCACCCAGAGTTCACTCAAATTGACTGGAATAAAGCCCAGTGGATACTCGACAACAGTGTATTCCAACCTGATCACAGCAAAACCCTAGCTGAGTTGGGTATTGGTCACAAGTCTTTGTTGAGACTCGTCACACCAGAATTAACTGGCTATAAAGGCGCAGGTATCTAAGGAATCATCATGAGTTATCAAGTCACCATTGAACCGACTGGCGATATTATTGAAGTGGAAGAGGGTCAGACGATTCTCAATGCCGCTCTTCGTCAGGGTGTCTGGCTTCCTTTCGCCTGTGGTCATGGCACCTGCGCCACCTGTAAGTGCCAGCTTGTTGAGGGCGAAGCAGAGCAAGGTGAGGCATCACCTTTCGCACTCTTAGATACAGAACGCGACGACGGAAAGATCCTTGCCTGCTGTGCTATACCTGAATCGGACCTAGTGATCGAAGCAGAAATTGATGTCGACCCAGACTTTGCCGGTCATCTGGTTGAAGATTACACCGCAACTGTCAGCGCGATCGAAACTCTTTCGCCGACCATCAAAGGGCTAACTCTCGCCTTAGATCGAGACATGACTTTTCAGGCGGGGCAGTACATTAATTTGCAACTACCAGGTATCGAGGGAACTCGAGCATTTTCTATAGCCAACGCTCCTAGCAATCCAGGGCAGATCGAACTGCATATTCGTGAGATTCCCGATGGCGCTGCGACCGGCTATATCCACAACGAACTTAAGGTGGGCGATGAAATCGAGTTTTCCGGACCCTATGGGCAATTCTTTGTTCGCAAGTCAGACCCCAAAGATGTGCTGTTTATTGTCGGAGGTTCAGGTCTATCATCACCAGAATCCATGATTCTAAACTTATTGGAGAACGGTGACGAACGCCAGATCACCTTATTTCAAGGCGCGCGCAACGGCACCGAGTTATACCATCGCGAGCGCTTTGAACAGCTCACTGAGCGTCACAGTAACTTTACTTATGTACCAGCACTAAACGAACCGGTCGAAGAGGATAACTGGCAAGGTTTTACTGGCTTCGTGCATGAAGCCGCAGTGGCACATTTTCATGGCAAGTTTGCTGATCACAAGGCCTACTTATGCGGGCCTCCTCTAATGATTGATGCGGCCATCAACGCTCTGATGAAGGGAAGACTTTTCGAGAAAGATATTCACATGGAAAGGTTTGTCACTGCCGCTGATGGCGCGAATGAGGTACAGCGCAGTGCGCTGTTTAAGAGAATATAGGGCATGAATTGGGCAACGCACACCATCAGTCTTAGCAACCGAGACGGTCAGTTTTACTGTAATGAGCAGAAGTCATTGCTTCATGGTTTGGAAAGCCAGCGCATTAAAGCAGTTCAAGCAGGGTGTCGGGGTGGCGGTTGTGGAGTATGCAAGATACGCGTGCTCAGCGGTGAGTTCTTCAGCAAGAAAATGAGTAAAAAGCATGTGTCAGCTGATGAGTTGAACCAGGGTATGGGTTTGTCATGTCGAATCTTTCCACGCAGCGACATGGTCATTGAAGCGTTGGATTAATCAGATAATTAAAAAACAATTAATCAAAAGAGGATTATAAAAATGAGAAAAGGTGTAATGCGTCCCGGACATATTCAAATCCGCGTGCTCGATATGGATGTAGCTCTAAGACATTATTGTGACCTTCTCGGTCTGATTGAAGTCGATCGTGACGAGGAAGGCCGTGTCTATCTAAAGTGCTGGACCGAAGTCGATAAATTCTCAGTAGTTTTGCGTGAGACTGATGAAGCCGGAATGGATTTTACTGGCTACAAAGTGATTGACGAAAATACCCTAGAAGCTCTGGAAAATGAACTCAATCAGAAGGGCTATCCCACCACCGAAATTCCTGCTGACGAACTCAAAGGTTGCGGCCGCCGGGTACGTTTTACAGCGCCCACAGGGCATTCCTTTGAGCTGTTTGCCACAAAAGAGCAGCCCGGAAAATGGGGTATTAGCCCGCGCAACCCTGAGGCTTGGCCTCGCGGCCTGAAAGGCATGCGCCCTACTCGATTTGATCACTGCTTGCTCTATGGCGATGATCTGGAGGGCAATCTATCTCTATTCATCGATATACTCGGATTTGATCTCGCAGAACAAGTTGTTGATCCTGAGGGCAATAAAGCCGCTATATTTTTGACCTGCTCAAGTAAGGCGCACGATGTAGCGTTTATCAAACACGATGAAAAAGATAAGTTCCATCACGCCTCTTTCTGGCTGGAAAACTGGCAGGATGTTCTGCGTGCGGCAGACCTTATATCAATGACCGACACGCCAATCGATATTGGACCCACTCGGCACGGGCTAACCCATGGCCAGACAATCTACTTCTTCGATCCATCGGGCAACCGCAATGAGGTCTTTTGTGGCGGTGACTACCACTACCCGGATCACCCTCCTGTAACCTGGGATTCGCAGGAGCTTGGCAAAGCTATCTTCTATCACGATCGTGAACTCAATGAACGCTTCTTGACAGTGGTTACCTAAATCCAGCTATGTCAATATTTCACCCAGTTAATCTTAGAGACGCAGCTGGGTGGAATACACGATCAATTTCAATTTATTCAAAGAGTACAAAATGGAATTCAAGCATTTTATCAATGGTCAATTCGTGGCATCGATTAACGGCGCTACGTTCGAAAACCGTGCACCCGTTAACAACAGTTTGATCGGTATGGTCTGTGAGGCCTCTTCCGAGGATGTCGACGCTGCAGTGATCGCCGCTAAAGCCGCTCTAAAAGGACTATGGGGGAAAATGACTCAAGCCCAGCGTACCGGGCTACTCAACAAAGTGGCGGCACGCATCAATGAGCGTTTCGAAGAGTTCCTCGCCGCTGAATGCCTTGATACCGGCAAGCCACGCTCCATGGCATCACATATCGATATTCCCCGTGGCGCAGCCAATTTCACTGCGTTCTCTGAAACCCTAGTTAACCACCCTACAGAGTGCTTCAAACTCGACACCCCCGACGGCGCTGGAGCACTCAACTACGGTCACCGCACTCCCAAGGGTGTCGTCGCTGTAATTAGCCCTTGGAATCTGCCGCTGTTGCTGATGACTTTCAAAGTGGGCCCTGCCCTTGCCTGCGGTAATACGGTGGTGGTGAAACCGTCAGAAGAGACACCTGCCACTGCCACTCTATTGGGCGAAGTAATGAACGAGTGTGGTGTACCCCCCGGAGTTTACAATGTGGTGCACGGCTTTGGGCCCAATTCTGCAGGTGAGTTCTTAACCACTCACCCGCTTGTCAATGCCATCACGTTTACCGGTGAGACTCGTACCGGTGAAGTGATCATGCGCGCCGCGTCAGTGGGCTTGCGCAACATTTCCATGGAGTGCGGTGGCAAAAATCCTGCATTAGTTTTCGCCGACTGCGATCTCGACAAGGCCATTGAGGGAACCATGCGCTCCGCCTTTGTCAACTGCGGCCAAGTCTGTCTCGGCACAGAGCGCGTTTACGTCGAACGCCCCATTTATGACGAATTTGTCGCACGTTTAAAAGTCGGTGTAGAACAGCTTAAACTCGGCCGGCCAGAAGATCAGGAGGCCAACTTCGGCCCGCTGGTGAGCTTGGAACATCGCGACAAAGTACTCTCATACTACAAACTCGCCGAAGAAGAAGGCGCCACCGTGATCATTGGCGGTGGAGTCCCAGATATGGGCCCAGAATTAAATGCCGGCGCCTGGATTGAACCGACAATCTGGACTGGTTTGGACGATAACGCCCGCGTAATCCGCGAAGAGATATTTGGTCCATGCTGCCATATTCGGCCCTTTGATAGTGAGGAAGAGGTCATCGAGTTGGCCAATGATACGGTTTACGGTCTCTGCGCCTCGGTGTGGACTGAAAATAGCGCCCGCGCCAGTCGCGTTCCCGAGGCGCTGGAGGTCGGACTAGTTTGGGTCAATAGCTGGTTCCTGCGAGATCTGCGCACCGCATTTGGTGGCGCAAAGCAATCGGGTATCGGCCGCGAAGGCGGCGTGCATGGTTTGGAGTTCTACTCCGAGCTGAAAAACGTCAGTATCAAACTCTAAGGATGCTTGAAAAAAATGCATAAGACCAGCAACCCCGAGATCGGCGACTCTATCCTGGCCAATGGTATCAACACCAACTACCACTCTATGGGCAGTGGTGACCCGGTGCTCCTAGTACATGGCTCTGGACCGGGTGTCACTGCTTGGGCAAATTGGCGACTGGTGCTTCCTGAGCTAAGCAAAACAAGACGGGTGATCGCCCCCGACATGCTCGGCTTTGGCTATACCGACCGACCGGAAGGTAACTGCTATTCGCTCGACGCATGGATCGCACATTTGCTCGCCTTTATTGATGCCCTTGAACTGGAGAGTGTCGACATTGTCGGCAACAGCTTTGGCGGTGCTCTCGCATTGGCCTTCATCATCCGCCACCCCACCAGGGTGAAAAAAATGGTGTTGATGGGAGCTGCTGGTGTAGCGTTTCCAATTACCGAAGGATTAGATCGTGTATGGGGCTATACCCCATCGTTCGAGACCATGCGAGAACTGATGGATTTGTTTACCTACGACCGCAGTTTAGTCACCGACGAACTTGCACAGCTGCGCTATCAAGCCAGTATCCGCTCCGGTTTTCAGGCGTCATTTGAGGCAATGTTTCCGGCGCCAAGACAGCGCTGGGTTGACGCGCTGAGCAGCGCTGAGGTCGATATCAAAAAAATCAAACAGCCTACTCTTGTGATACATGGCCGTGAAGATGAAGTTATTCCATTGCAGAGCAGCTTAACGCTAGCCAATTGGATAGACGATGCTCAACTCCATGTATTTGGTCGCTGCGGCCATTGGACTCAAATAGAGCACACTGATCGGTTCTGTAAGCTATTAGAGAATTTTTTCGCTGAAACAGCCTAACAAAATCCAATCCCCAATATATTCGAGAGTCATACCCTATGGATAAACAACTCATTGAACAGCTAGGTAACGAACTCTACCAAGCAATGGTAAAACGAACAGTATTGAGTCCGCTTACCGAACGCTTCCCAGATATCACGATAGTCGATGCCTATCATATTTCGTTGCATATGCTGGAGTGTCGTCTCTCCGCAGGCGAGAAAATCATCGGCAAGAAAATAGGCGCCACAAGTAAAGCCGTCCAAAACATGCTCGGGGTCTTTCAGCCCGATTTTGGCTACCTGACCGACAAAATGGTCTACAGCGACGAAATGCCAATCAGTCAGCTACTCATTCAGCCTAAAGCCGAGGGTGAAATTGCTTTTGTACTAAAGCGCGATCTGATCGGACCCGGCATCACCAACGCCGATGTACTAGCAGCGACTGAGGCCGTAATGCCCTGCTTTGAAGTAGTCGATTCGCGCATCGAAGACTGGAACATAAAGATCCAAGATACCGTGGCTGACAACGCCTCTTGTGGTTTGTTTGTGGTCAATGAAAAAGCGGCTGTCGATCCACGAAGTCTGGATCTTTCCACCTGCGGCATGGTGGTAGAGAAGAACGGAGCAACCTTGAGTGTCGGCGCCGGTGCCGCCGCGCTCGGCAGCCCGGTTAACTGTGTCGCTTGGCTGGCCAACACCCTGGGGCAATTCGGCATTCCCCTAAAAGCAGGGGAGCTGATCCTATCAGGTTCACTGGTACCACTCGAACCTGTAGTGGCCGGTGATGAAATGAATGTCAAAGTAGGCGGCATGGGTAGCTGTCGCATTCGCTTTAGCTAATTGGAGAGTCAGGCAATGAGCAGAACTTTAAACCAAGCAACTATCGAAAAACTTGCCGAGCATCTCGAAAATGCCGAGCTGCAAGCCTATGAAGTAACCAAGATCACCGATGACTATCCCAACATGACCTTCACTGATGCCACCGATGTGCAATGGGAGATCCGCCGCAGAAAGATGTCGCGAGGCCACAAAATTGTCGGTATGAAAATGGGCCTCACCTCTTGGGCCAAAATGAAACAGATGGGTGTAGAAATGCCGTGCTACGGTTTTTTAGCTGACTACTTCAGCCTCCCTGATGGCGCCCAGGTTCCATTCGACGAACTAATTCATCCCAAGGTGGAAGCGGAAATCGCTTTTGTTACCAATAAAGAGTTGAGCGGTAAAAATCTTACTGTAGAGGAGGTCCTCGCCGCTACCGAGTTGGTGGTGCCCGCAGTTGAAATTATCGACTCACGCTACAAAGACTTTAAATTTGATCTGACCAGCGTTCAGGCTGACAACTCATCATCAACTCGCTTTGTCGTTGGCAGTCACGCCGCGAAACCGGAGAATTTTGACTGGAGCACACTGGGTGTGGTGATGCAAAAAAATGGCGAAATTATAGAACTTGGGGCCGGCGCTGCTGTACTCGACCACCCCGCTGCCAGTGTGGCCATGCTCGCCACCATGCTCGCTGAGCGCAACGAAGTAATCCCCGCGGGAACCTTCATTATGACAGGCGGTATTACCGCCGCGGTGTTAGTGGAGAGGGGAGACTCTATTGTCGTGCGCTATCAGGGCTTGGGTACTGTCACCATGAAGTTCGTCTAATCAGGAGTTTATAAAATGAGTAAAAAGCTTAGAGCAGCAATTATTGGCCCCGGAAATATCGGCACCGATCTATTAATGAAGGCGATGCGCAGCAAGTGGATTGAACCCGTATGGATGGTCGGCATCGAAGAATCAGAAGGCATCCGTCGCGCTCGGGAATTTGGCATGAAAGTATCCACCACAGGTGTCGACGGTCTGG
>CAWLBR010000047.1:0-15669 GCA_963855085.1 Gammaproteobacteria bacterium | reverse complement strand
CACGCTCTTCTTTCTCTACCTGAACAAAAATTTCCTGACCTTCGCGGATAGCATCTTTAATATTGACGCGACCGCCGTCGGAGGATTTGCCTTTAAAGTATTCGCGGGAGATTTCTTTTAATGGGAGAAAGCCGTGACGGTCGGCGCCATAATCAACAAATGCTGCTTCGAGGCTGGGCTCGACTCTTGTGATTTTGCCTTTGTAAATGTTGGCTTTCTTTTGTTCTCTTGTGCGGTTTTCGATATCCAGATCGTAGAGCTTCTGGCCATCAACCATAGCGACGCGCACTTCTTCAGTGTGCGAAGCATTTATTAACATACGTTTCATAATTCACCTTTGCTTGTTGTGTCGAGCAGCAGTAGTGAAAAGAGGTAAGAAGAGGTGTGATCAAGCAAGTAACTAGCTATAGATGAAGTGTAAACAGCGGCAATAGGCGACTTATGCGCTCTGCCAAATACTCCTTTCCCCCAGTATTACTGGCTTTAAGCGCAGTTTTCGGGGATGCTATCCATTGTTTAGTATCTTGTTCTCAGTTAACCGAACAGCGTTCTTGTCTCTACACAAGCCCTACGAAAACGCCAGGCTTTAGGTGATTCAAACGTGTCTCACTTTAAGAAAGATAGGCCTCTAAGGGTAGGTCTTTCTCAATTGCGGTTAACTTCTGTAACCAAATTTATCTTGTCTTTTCTCTGCAGCCTACTCAGCTGTCATGGAGTGTCGGCCCCAACGGCCAGACTCTCATGTATTCTTTTTCGCTTAGCCTTGTGAGGGCATTTGGCGATCTGTTCAACCTCTGGGGCAGCGCTGTTTAGACACTGGGCAGCAGGGAACTTGGCGGCAATGTAACAACAAAGCCTGTGACTTTCAATGTAAACAGATAATTTAGTTGGGAACGGCGGGGCTGCTAGGTACAATGCGCGCCAAATCATCACAAGCAGTGCCCATGTCTACCGAATCGCAATTCAGTCAAGTCTCTTACGTCGACATAGGTCCAGAACAAGCTGGTCAGCGTCTGGATAATTTTCTTATTAAAACCTTAAAAGGTGTACCCAAGTCGCGGATTTATAGACTGCTGCGTAAAGGTGAAGTACGGGTTAATAAAGGTCGCGTCAAAGCCGTTACTCGTCTTAAAGAGGGTGACATCGTCCGTTTGCCGCCAATCAGAGTGGCCGAGCGCGGCGAGATGCCAGCGGTGGGTCGCCCCCTTAGCCAGTACCTTGCCGACAATGTGTTGTTTGAGGACGAAGGTCTGCTGATTATTAATAAGCCTAGCGGTCTAGCTGTTCACGGTGGCAGTGGTGTTTCACTGGGGGCTATTGAAGCGCTGCGGGCAGAACATCCAGAGCTTCGCTTTCTGGAGCTAGTGCATCGCCTCGATCGCGACACCTCGGGCTGTCTGATGCTTGCCAAAAAGCGTTCAGTGCTGTTGGCATTGCAGCAGGATTTACAAAATAATCATATTGAAAAGCGTTACACCTCGCTGGCTAAAGGTCGGTGGCCCAAGGGTAAGAACACTATTAATGCACCGCTGCGCAAGAATACGCTGTTGTCGGGTGAGCGGATGGTCCGTGTGGATGCCACAGGCAAGGCCTCGGTGACCCATTTTAAAATTCTTAAGCAGTATTCCTTGGCGACTCTTTTGGATATTAAGCTCGAGACAGGTAGAACCCACCAGATTCGTGTGCATTGCGAGTTTGCTGGGCAGCCGATTGCCGGTGATCCCAAGTACGGCGACGAGGCGTTTAATGAGAGCTTGAAGCCCATGGGATTGAAACGATTATTTTTACATGCCCGCTATCTGCGCTTTAAGCATCCTCTCTCCGGCGACTGGGTTGAAGTGGAAGCGCCGCTGCCTGCTGACCTAGAAAAGGTGCTGGGCAAACTGTGAACAACGCTAACTCAAATACCATAAAGCTTGTCATCTTCGATTGGGATGGCACCATTTCCGATTCGGTGGCGCGAATTGTCAGCTCTATGCAAATGGCGGCAACGGAATTGGATATGACTGTGCCGACCTATCTTGAGGTCAAGGAAATTATTGGTCTCGGTCTTACCGAGGCGGCATTTCGATTATTTCCTCTGGCCACTTGGGAGCAGGTATTCCAGCTCCAGACGAGTTATTCGCAACACTACCGCGCTGAAGATAGCGCGCCTTGTCCCTTTTTTCCTGGGGTCCAAGAGACATTGCAGGCGTTAAAGGCTGAGGGCTACCAGTTAGCTGTCGCCACGGGAAAGAGCAGGGCGGGTTTGGATCGCGTGTTGCTCAGTCTGGGAATGGAAAACTTCTTTCACAATAGTCGCTGTGCCGATGAAACTCTTTCGAAACCCCATCCATTGATGCTCGAAGAGCTGTTGGCTGAGTTTGATCTGCCTGCAGAGGCTGCGGTGATGGTAGGTGATACAGAGTTTGATATGGAAATGGCTGTGAATGCAGGTATGCCGAGAATTGCTGTGAGCTACGGCGCGCATCATGCCGACCGTTTACATGCCTTTGAGCCTCTGGCCTGCGTAGATCTGTTTAGCGAGATTAAATCTTCCCTCTATTAATAGGCTTTTTTATAGCCCTATTTTCTATATGCCTGTTTTTTATCAGTCTGGCTTCTGTTAGCGGTCGGAAGTATTCAAATCCCGTAGTAGCTGTGACAGCTTAATCAGCGGCAGGCCGATTAGCGCCGATGGGTCATGACTCTTCACCGATTCAAACAGACTGATACCCAGAGACTCGGCTTTAAAACTGCCGGCGCAGTCATAGGGTGTATCTGCCTTTAGGTAGGATTCAATCTCTGCACTACTGAGATGGCGAAATCGTACTTCGGTGATATCTAGCGCGTTACTGGGCACACCCTGTTTAAGCACTGTTACCGCTGTATAAAACTTAACCAGCTGACCTGACTGGGCGCCGAGTTGTTCAACTGCGCGCTGGTGTGTGCCGGGCTTACCTAACACTTGTGAGTCTTGGCTTTGGATGGTATTTTTCGGTTCGACGAAGCATAACTCCGCCACCTGATCAGATCCAATAACCGTTGCCTGAGGAAATTCCACTGCCACGGCATGGGCTTTTTCGCTGGCGAGCCTAATCGCTTGATCCTGTGCCGACTCATTCTTGTGGGCACGCTCATCGATATCCGGAGAGGCGCATATGAAGCTAATTTGCAGGCGTTCCAAAAGTGACTTTCTATAGCTTGAGGAGGAGGCTAGAATAAGGTTTTGCATAAAAAAGCTTCTGGATTGATGAGTCTGGGCCTGAAGCTCAATTATACACAGCGGATCAGGGCTATTTGGTCAATTTTCTTTGACAGAACAAAATCTTGACCCTATCATGCGCGCCTAACTGAGTACCACCTTATATATGGCACTGCCAACACTAGTAGATCCGCGTAAACTTGCGAACCAAGGAATTGTCCTCGAAGGACATTTTGAGGAGAAGCATCTTCCGCGTTTAGCGCTCGCAGTAGAGAGCATTGAGTCACCCCTAGCTGCTTTAATTAAGTTTGAAGTGGATCAGGTCAGGGCGAAAGTGGTCAATGGTAATTTTCAGATAGCGGTCATGGTGACATGTCAGCGTTGTCTGGAACCAGTGAGAGTAGATTTGGTTGCTGAGATAGCGGCACAGATAATTTGGTCGGAAGATCAAATTGGCAAAGTGTCAGGTGATCGAGAGCCTTGGATTGTCGGCGATAAAATGGTCGATCTAAGTGCAATGCTCGAAGATGAAGTTTTATTGGCTCTGCCTTTAGTCAACTACCATGAACAGGGTAGCTGTACTGGAGACACCTTTCTTTCTCAGGATGGGCCCGGTCGTGAAGAGAGAGACGATGAGGTTGTCGCTGACAATCCCTTTAATATTTTAGCGCAGTTGAAGAAATAGCTTCGACTGCATCAGATTATTGCTTAGGAGTAATCTATGGCTGTTCAGAAAAGTCGCAAGACACGTTCAAAGCGCGGTATGCGTCGTTCACACGATTCACTTACTGCTGCAACTATTTCAGTTGATCCGGTAAGCGGCGAGAAGCACCTGCGTCACCAAGTGTCCGCTGATGGTTTTTACCGCGGTCGCAAAGTTATCGAGACTGACTCCGAATAACTGAATAAATTTTTCTTTGGCAAATTCTCTGCGAATTGCCGTTGATGCAATGGGCGGGGACCTAGGTCCTCGCGTCACTGTGTCTGCGCTACTTGATTTTCTCAATAGCCATCGCCAAGTTCATGCATTGGTATTGGGTGACCAGACTCAGGTGGGCGAACAATTATCCCTCTCTCCCTATAAAGACCCGACTCTTCTAGCGCGTATAGAAGTGCGTCACAGCGACTCTCAAGTTGTAGATACAGACAAACCCTCAGCTGTTATTCGTCACAAGCGTGATTCCTCTATGGGTCTTGGATTGCAGGCACTAGCCGCGGGTGAAGCCCAAGCGTTTATCAGTGCGGGTAACACTGGTGCGATCATGGCTCTGGGTCTCTATTTCGTCAAAGCACTTCCAGGTATCTCTAGGCCAGCCATCTGCACAACGGTGCCAACCATATCCGGGCACAGCTATGTGCTGGATCTGGGTGCCAACCCTGTGTGCTCGGCAGCGCAGCTCTATGAGTTTGCTCTACTTGGCGCTTTAACCGCGAAACAATTGGAGTCCATTGAGTCGCCCAGTGTACGGCTGCTCAATATGGGTGAAGAATCCAATAAGGGCCGCGAAGATATTCAGCAAGCCGCTGCGCTCCTCGAGGCCGATCCGGAGATTAACTACTGCGGTTATATCGAGGGCAATGGTATTTTTCAGGGTGGCACTGATGTGATTGTCTGTGATGGTTTTGCCGGCAATGTGGCACTCAAAACCAGCGAGGGTTTGGCGCGCATGGTGGGCGCGCGTTTCCGTGAGGCAGTTGGCCGCGGCTGGCTAGCGCGCCTGGCATTGTTACTGTTGCGTGGGCCGCTATTAAAACTCAAAGTACAGCTCGATCCGGCCCTCTATAACGGCGCTTATTTTCTCGGCTTAAATGGCGTTGTGGTGAAAAGTCATGGCAGTGCCACCCCGGCAGCTTTTGTCAGAGCCTTGGAAGTCGCCACCGAAGCGGCAGAACATAACTTGCCCGAGGTTTTGTCGCCTATACTTAAGCACAAACTGAACCAACCTGGATAAAAGAAGACAGTCTATGAATAATAATTTGGCATTTGTGTTTCCCGGTCAGGGATCTCAGAAAATTGGAATGCTGGCCGATTTGGCCGTTGCAAATACGTTGGTAGAGCAGACTTTTGCTGAAGCCTCCGAGGCTCTCGGATACGACTGCTGGGACTTGGTACAGAACGGCGAAGAGGACGCGATCAATCTTACTGAGCGCACTCAGCCTATTCTTCTTGCGGCCAGTGTTGCCATCTGGCGTCTCTGGCAACAGCAGGGTGGCCCCAATCCAGCTGCTATGGCCGGTCATAGTCTCGGTGAGTGGTCTGCATTAGTCTGTGCTGGGACGGTAGATTTTAGCGATGCGATCAAAATTGTTCGCGCCCGCGGTGCCTTTATGCAGCAGGCTGTGCCTGTGGGCGTTGGCGCTATGGCAGCGATTATGGGAATAGATGACCAGATAGTTATAGATGCCTGCGCAGAAGCCGCAGAGGGTCAGGTGGTTGCAGCAGTGAACTTTAATGCGCCTGGTCAGGTTGTCATTGCCGGTGATAAAGCAGCGGTGGCCCGAGCCACGGCTATCTGTAAAAAAGGCGGCGCCAAGCGTGCGGTTGAATTGCCGGTTAGCGCACCTTTCCATACTTCCTTGATGCGTCCAGCGGCAGACAATCTTGCTGAGCTTGTTGAAGCAACGACTTTTAGTGCTCCGCAGATTAAAATTATTCATAATGTTAATGCTCAGGCAGAAGCCGATCCTCAGGCTATCAAGGCCTTGATGCTCGAGCAAATTTACAAGCCTGTACTCTGGGTCGATTGTGTTAATGGGCTGGCCGCCGGCGGCGCTGAAATGCTTATCGAATGTGGTCCGGGCCGAGTGCTCAATGGTCTCTCTAAGCGTATAGATCGCAATCTCAAATCGCTGTCCACTGATGATGTGGACAGCTTAGAAAACGCTTTAACATCAGTTTAATTAATTCTTATAAATAGGAAAAATAAATGAATCTTAATGAAAAGGTAGCGCTGGTTACTGGCGCCACTCGTGGCATCGGTGCTGCTATAGCAGAAGCATTGGGCAAGGCGGGAGCCACCGTAATCGGCACAGCCACATCTGAAGCTGGCGCTGCTTCGATCAGCCAGCAGTTTGCGGATAAAAATATAAACGGCAGCGGCATGGTATTAAATGTGACTGATGCTGAGTCCGTTACTACGGTTATTAAGAGCATTACAGAGCAGTTTTCGGCACCCACTATCTTGGTCAATAACGCTGGTATCACCAAAGATAATATTTTAATGCGCATGAAAGAAGACGAGTGGATGGATGTAATCGATACCAACCTGACCTCGGTTTTTCGGTTAGCCAAGGGCTGTGTTCGTCCTATGACCAAAGCACGCTGGGGTCGTATTATTAATATTAGCTCGGTGGTTGGTGCCATGGGTAATGCAGGCCAGAGTAATTATTCAGCGTCCAAGGCTGGCGTCGGCGGTTTTACCCGCGCCTTGGCCAAAGAGTTGGGTTCGCGCAATATTACGGTCAACACAGTAGCCCCTGGGTTTATCGATACTGATATGACTAAGGACCTGCCAGAAGCGAGCAAAGAGGCGATGCTGACACAGATCCCACTGGCCCGACTTGGTGCTCCAGAAGAGATCGCAGCAGTGGTATGTTTCCTCGCTGGAGACGCTGCCGGCTACATTACAGGTGAGACAATTCATGTAAATGGCGGTATGTACATGGCATAACCCATTGATATTAATAGGGAATGTCGATTTTTAAAATAGGGTTTAGCATTTTGTTATTTGTAGGGTAAAATGCCCGCCCGAAAACACAGATTATCGCTGTTAGAGCTCTGTCTGCTCGGTAGCACAACTAATATGCAATTCAGTTAACAGGAGTAGGTATACGATGAGTAACATCGAAGAACGCGTCATCAAAATGGTTGCAGAGCAACTTGGTGTAAAAGAAGAAGATGTTAAAAGCACGTCCTCTTTCGTTGAAGATCTGGGTGCAGATTCCCTTGATACAGTAGAGTTGATCATGGCTCTGGAAGAGGAGTTCGATGCTGAGATTCCTGATGAAGAAGCAGAGAAAATTGCTACTGTTCAAGACGCGGTCACGTATATCACAGCTCACGGCTGATATTTGAACGTATTTAAAAAGACCGCTCCATTGGGGCGGTTTTTTTATGCGTGGAATTTAGGTTTAATAGCGGCTCTACTTATTTTGCCAAAGGGTTGGTTAGCAATATGACAGCTGCGATATATCAGGCTTCAGTTCCCGCTCTGGCTCTCAGTCTCATCCTAATTAAAAGAGAGTCCCTATGACCTATTCTGTTATCGATGGTATTGCGGCGGATAGCCTGCCGCTGACAGATCGTGGTGGCGCCTATGGCCATGGGCTATTTGAAACCATGCTGCTGCACCATGGCGCGTTGCCACTGCAGCAACAGCACGTTGAGCGCCTACTTAGAGACGCCCCGACTCTTGGTATCAATGTCACCGCGGAACAGTTAGGGGACAGTGTAGAGGGCTATATAGAGCACCGCATAGAGTACCACATAGAGAGCCTGCTCCATGGCCTCAATTCAGAGCATCGCCAGTCTGGTATTGTGAAGATCATAGTTACTGCAGGCAGCGGTGGCCGTGGTTATGTATCGCCATCAGCGGCTCAGGCAAGCCCGCGAATTATTGCACAGTATTTCCCATTGCCAAATGATCTTCAAATCCAGCGACAGCAGGGCATAAGCCTTACTGAATGTGATTACCGCTTGCCACTGAATCCGATTCTTGCCGGGATTAAACATTTAAACCGCCTGGATCAGGTTATGGCTCGATCGGAATGGGCTGAGGAATATGACGACGGCATGATGTTTTCTGCGGCCGACAGTTTAATTGAAACCACGAGAGCCAATCTCTTTATTAAACTTAGCAGCGGCTGGGTGACTCCTCGTCTGGATCAAGCTGGTGTCTGCGGAGTAATGCGCCAGTTACTGATCGATAAACTATTCGCCAGCGCCGGTTTAAAAGTGCAGGAAACCAGGGTTAGCCGCGAGCAACTGTCTAATGCCAGCGAGATATTCAGCTGCAGTTCAGTGCGGGGAATAGTGCCAGTGATATCCACTCCGAGCACCGGATCTCTAATAATTGGCAGTGACTCTAGGCTACTCCAGAGTGCATTGCACAATAACTACCAAGGCTTCCCATGCTAAAGCGACTGCTAGGCAGCCTAGCGCTGCTCACAGCCATTCTGGCCTGTGCTTTAGGGCTTGCGCTGTTGGGCTATTACGAACTCCAGGAGCCGATTAAGCTTCCCCAAGGGCAGAGCTCTTTGGTTTGGCAAGTGGATAAAGGCAGCAGTCTGACTCAGGTGAATCGTCAACTGCATAAGCGCGAAATGCTGTCTCATCCAAAACTGCTCAGCCTATACGCACGGGTCTCTGGGCGCACGGCAATACAGGCGGGTCACTATCAGATTGAGCCCGGCGAAACGGCACTGCAGTTGTTGAAGAAATTTAACCGGGGCGCTGTTATTAGCTATCAGATAACCTTTCCTGAGGGATGGAATTTCCAACAGTGGATTGCACAGCTAGCCACGGTTGAGCAATTTGCCAAGATTGGCGAGCTCAGTCAAGGGCAGATAATGGCTGCCGCCAATATTGACAAAGCCCATCCTGAGGGCTGGCTATTCCCCGACACCTACAGCTATATCCATGGGGATAGCGCCGTGGATATAGTCGCCAGAGCTCACCGTAAAATGCTTCAGGTGCTGGATCAGGCCTGGCAGGGAAGGGAGCAGGGCTTGCCCTATGCCAATGCCTATGAGGCATTGATTATGGCGTCCATAGTAGAAAAAGAGACAGGCCAGGTATCAGAGCGGCCCACTATCGCCGGTGTTTTTGTCCGTCGTCTCAACAAGCGCATGCGCCTGCAGACCGATCCAACGGTGATCTATGGGCTGGGTGATTCCTACAAGGGAAACATTACTCGTAAGCATCTAAAAACACTGACCCCTTATAACACCTACCGTATTAATGGCTTGCCGCCGACACCCATTGCCATGCCCAGCGCGGCGGCAATCGAGGCGACACTGCATCCTGAAGCTGGCACCAGTCTCTACTTTGTGGCCCGGGGTGACGGTGGACATTACTTCTCCGATAGTCTTGAAGAGCACCAAAAGGCAGTGCGGCAATACCAAATAAATCAGCGCGCAGTGGATTATCAGTCTGCGCCAAAAGCTAAAAACTAAACCAGGGCAGACAGTAGGCTCTCAAATCGTCACAATAGGGCGATCAAAAACAAGGTGCAGGGTCGGAAATCAGATGCGTGGAAAATTTATTACCATTGAAGGCACCGAAGGCGTCGGCAAGACCACCAATATAAAATTTATTCAGGAGTGGATGAACAGTAAAAAGCTCACCTATGGTTGCACCAGAGAGCCCGGTGGCACGCCGTTGGCTGAGCAGATCCGCGAACTGCTGCTGGCACCGCGAGAAGAGTCAGTATCCAGCACCGCCGAACTCCTGCTGATGTTTGCCGCCCGAGCGCAACATCTCAATCAAGTGATCGAGCCGATGCTCGCTGAGGGCGCCTGGGTTCTCTGTGACCGTTTTACCGATGCCACCTACGCCTATCAGGGCGCCGGCCGCCATATGCGCCAAGACCTAATCAGAGAGCTCGAGCTGATAGTCCAGGGCAGCCTGCAACCAGACCTAACCCTTATTCTCGATATCCCAGTGCATATCGGCCTAGCCCGCGCCAGTGAACGCAGCACCCCGGACCGTTTTGAACAGGAGCAGGTTGAGTTCTTTGAGCGGGTACGCAATCGTTATCTGCAGATCGCTCAGGACAATCCTCAACGCTGTGTGGTGATTGATGCATCTCTCACACTCGAAGGCGTCCAGGCCCAGATTACCCAGACCCTTGAGACTTTTTGGGAGGCCGTTTAGTGTCAGCTCTGCCATTGCCCTGGCACGAAGATGCATGGGCTTCCTTAAATAGCAGTATCGATAGTGGTCGTCTGCCCCATGCGGTATTGATTAGCGGCGATCAGGGGATAGGCAAGTTGCGACTGGCAACCGCCCTGGCTCAGCGCCTTATCTGTTCCGCAGAGATGGTCAAGTACGCCTGCGGAACCTGTAAGACCTGCAATCTTTTCAGTGCAGGCAGTCATCCAGATATCACCTATCTCGAGCCCGAAGAAAAGGGTAAAGCGATTAAGATTGATCCGGTGCGCAAGCTCTGCGAATCCCTGAGTAAAACTGCACAGCAAGGTGGTTGGAAAGTAGCGATTATTGCGCCGGCGGAAGCGATGAATATCAATGCGGCCAACGCCTTATTAAAAAATCTCGAAGAGCCTCAGGGCAAAACTTTATTGATTTTGGTATCCCATAGACCCAGCAGATTGTCTGCCACCATTCGCAGCCGCTGTCAAAAGCTCAGCATGCCAACCCCGGAAGCTGATATTGCCCTGCAGTGGCTCACCGGTGTCACCAATGACCGCGGTGCCGCAGAGCAGATTTTACCCCTCGCCGGTGGACGGCCACTGTTGGCTTTGGACTACCTGCAAAGTGATAATTTGGAACAGCGCCAGCAGTTTGAAAAATTGGTGGCCGAGGTTGCTGATGGCTCTGTTTCTCCGCTGGCCGCTGCACAGCATTGTCAAAAGCTTGATGGCGAACAGTCTATAGATTGGTTTAGTCGCTATATTCATCGGTTGGCCACAACCGAGCTAGCGGATAAGCCCAATACGGCCATATTTGGTTTTTCTGATAAGTTGCTGCTGGCGCGCAACTGGATACTCAGCGGCAACAACCCCAACCCGCAACTGCTCTGGGAAGAGCTGTTTATGGATTGGGTGATGGTGTTTAAGGCGCGTAGGTAGGTCGTTGACTGTACTGCTGATTGACACTCAATCCTGTCATCCTGAGCGAAGTCGAAGGATCTCCTGAACACTGTGCCCATAGTGTGAGTCTCTGCCAGTGTCATGAGATCCCTCCACTGCGGTCGGGATGACAGCGTTGTAGCGGGTTGAGATAGCAGCTTTGCAGCGGAGTAAAATAGCAGTCTTATAGTGGAGCGAAATACCAGTCTTATAGTGGAGCGAAATACCAGCCTTATAGTGGATCGAAATACCAGCCTTATAGTGGAGCGAAATACCAGCCTTATAGTGGATCGAAATACCAGCCTTATAGTGGATCCAAATACCAGCCTTATAGTGGATCCAAATACCAGCCTTATAGTGGATCCAAATACCAGCCTTATAGTGGATCCAAATACCAGCCTTATAGTGGATCGAAATACCAGTCTTATAGTGGATCGAAATACCAGTCTTATAGTGGATCCAAATACCAGTCTTATAGTGGATCCAAATACCAGTCTTATAGTGGATCCAAATACCAGTCTTATAGTGGATCCAAATACCAGTCTTATAGTGGATTGAAATAGCCGCTAACCAAATCACATTGTCAGTGCGCCCAAGATTTTCGTGCTAAGCTCAAAACAGCACAGGGATATGAGGCAATATGGATGTTTAAAGGTGGTAAAGGCGGTATTTTATCCGTAGAGATAAAGAATGAAGATGCACTGTACGAACACTACATGGCATTTGTTCAGGGGGGCGGTGTATTTGTGCCGACGAAAAAAAACTATGAGCTTGGCGATGATATCTTCTTTCTGCTAAGTATCTATTTGCGCCCCGAGCCAATACCTATGACAGGCAAAGTGGTCTGGGTTACCCACAAAGGTTCAGCGAGTTTTAAACAGGAGGGTGTTGGCGTTCAATTGAGCCCCGAGCACGAAGAATTAAAGGTTGATATTGAACAGGCTCTAACGGGTACGGTACACTCTCTCAAGCCTACACTAACCATGTAGTAATCAATCCTAAAAAAGACCTTTTACGCTATGCTGGTAGACTCTCACTGTCATCTGGATCACTTGGATTTAAGCGATCGAGACGGCGGCCTCAATGGCGTAATAGATGCAGCCCAGGCCCGAGGCATTACACACTTTCTCAGCGTCGCCGTGGATATGACTACTTCGCGCTCGCTGATTGATCTCACCGCACAATTTGACAATATCTACTCTTCAGTGGGCGTTCATCCCTTACAGAAAATTCCACAGCCGGTGCCCAGCATCGAAGAGCTGGTCAGTTTGGCTCAGCAACCCCGAGTGGTTGCCATAGGAGAAACCGGGCTAGATAACTTTTACAGTAGCGAGACCATTGACTGGCAGCGTCAGAGTTTTGTCAATCATCTACAGGCCTGTCAGGAAATTGCCAAGCCTGTGATTATCCACACCCGAGATGCCCGGGAAGAAACCATTGAACTGATGCGCAAACACACCCCATCTGCCGGCGGTGTGATGCACTGTTTTACCGAGACCTGGGAAATGGCTCAGCAAGCCCTAGAGCTGGGTTTCTATATTTCCTTCTCAGGAATTGTCACCTTTGCCAATGCTAAAGATTTGCGCGATGTTGCGGTAAAAGTACCATTGGATCGCATCTTGGTTGAAACCGACTCACCCTGGTTGGCACCGGTTCCTCACCGTGGCTCACAGAATGAGCCCCAGTATGTTCGTGAAGTGGCCCAGTGCATGGCAGACCTGCGTGGCATTAGCCTCGAAGAGCTTGCCAGTGCCACCACTGATAATTTTAACCGTCTTTTCCAAATACCTGCTTAGAGGCAAGAGATCACCATCATGACCGAACTGACTAACACTAATGCCCAGAGTTCAAATACAGAGCAGTCCAACTTTATCATTCGCACCTTTCCAGTAGGCCCGCTGCAGTGTAACTGCTCAGTGATCGGCGACCGACTGAGCGGCAGGGCACTGGTGGTTGATCCCGGTGGCGATGCTGATAAGATCTTGGCCCTGTTAAAAGAATTAAACCTCAAGGTAGTGGCGATTATTCATACCCATGCTCACCTGGACCATATTTTGGCCGCAGGAGAAATAAAAAACGCCACTGGCGCGCCGATCTATCTGCACAAAGGCGATCAGTTTCTCTGGGATATAGTTGAGGAACAGTGCGCTATGTTTGGTGTGCCGACTGTTTCACTGCCTGAACCGGACCACTATATAACCGACGATCAAGCCTTTGACTGCTGCGGTGCTGTCGCCATACATACGCCAGGACACACGCCGGGCTCAGTGAGCTTTTGGTTCGATGAGTACAAAACCCTGATCGCTGGCGACACCTTATTTCAGGGTAGTATTGGTCGTACCGATCTACCTGGGGGTAACTTTGATGAGATCAAACAATCCATTAGCCAGCGACTCTACACACTGCATGATGACGCGGTTGTGATTACCGGTCACGGCGCTAGTACAACCATTGGTACAGAGAAGCAGAGCAACAGTTTTGTTCGCGCTTAAAAAATGCAATCCACAGCAGCAACCTAGAATTAGGAACTATAGATGAAACGGCAACAGCTATTAACCATGCTTGAACTGCAGAACGATATGAATACCAAAGTGCATGCCGAGTGGCAGACGCAGAACTTTGAATGGTATCGCGCCATCTGGGTAGAATGTGCCGAACTGCTCGACCATTGGGGCTGGAAATGGTGGAAAAAGCAGAATCCGGACATTGATCAGGTGGCTCTTGAACTGGTCGATATTTGGCATTTTGGTCTCAGTATTATGCTGTTAAAGGGCGACTCTGCAGAGTCTATTGCCGAGCAGGTTGCTGAGGCTTTTTCTAGGTTACAGGAACCCGGCGACTTCCGTGTTGATCTCGAAGACTTTACTCAGCACACTCTGGCCACCAAAGACTTTGACCCTGTGCGGTTCGCCAAGTTGATGCAGGGTGGTTGCATGGACTTTGAGATGCTCTATGTGGGGTATATAGGTAAAAACGTGCTCAACTTCTTCCGTCAAGATCACGGCTATCAGGATGGTAGCTACCACAAGAATTGGGGCGGCAAAGAGGACAATGAACACCTGGTTGAAATAGTGGCGCAGCTGGATACCTCAGCCAGCGACTTTAAAGATCAGCTTTACGCCCGCATGTCGACGACTTACAAAGAGCTCTGCGCTTAGCGCGCAGCGCGCAACTGATGTCAGCAAACCATCCAGCAAGGGGTTATTGTTTCTGAAAATGATCCCCATTAGTCTGGCAATGATGCATTTTTGCTGTGCATCCTTATAATAGCGCCCCGAAATAGGGTCACTTTTTTGTGGCTCTGACTCTTACCATTACTGTTTTATCGTAATTAAGTGCACTCACTTCTCCGGAGAACCATCTTGAAATCACCCGTTCGCGTTACCGTCACAGGGGCCGCAGGCCAAATTAGCTACTCTTTATTGTTCCGTATCGCCGCTGGCGAAATGCTTGGCACCGATCAGCCTGTTATTTTACAGATGCTTGAGATCACTCCAGCACTGGAAGCACTGAAAGGTGTTGCCATGGAACTTGAAGACTGCGCATTCCCGCTGCTGACTGCTATGGTTTGCACTGATGACGCGGCAGTGGCATTTAAAGATACAGATTACGCACTCTTAGTTGGCGCCCGTCCTCGTGGTCCCGGCATGGAGCGAAAAGACCTGCTGGAAGCCAACGCAGCGATCTTCTCTGCCCAGGGTAAAGCGATTGACGCCAATGCATCAAAAGACATCAAAGTCTTGGTCGTCGGCAACCCAGCTAACACCAACTCATTGATTGCCCAGCGCAACGCGCCATCGATTAACCCGCGTCAATTTACTGCTATGACTCGTCTCGATCACAACCGTGCCCTGAGCCAAATCGCAGCCAAGACTGGCACCACGATCAATGACGTGACCCATATGACTATCTGGGGCAATCACTCAGCCACTCAGTACCCCGATATTCACCAGACTAAAGTCAATGGCAAAGCGGCCATCGATATGGTTGATCAGGGCTGGTACGAGAATGACTTTATCCCTGTTGTGCAGCAGCGTGGCGCAGCGATTATTAAAGCCCGTGGCGCGTCAAGTGCCGCTTCAGCAGCCAATGCAGCTATAGCTCATATGCGCAGCTGGGCTCTGGGTACTGCCGACGGCGACTGGGTTAGTATGGGTGTTTACAGTGATGGTAGTTATGGCATCACCGAAGGCCTTATCTACTCTTTCCCCTGCGTCTGTAAAGACGGCGACTGGGAGATTGTTCAGGGCGTTGAAATCAATGATTTCTCTCGTGCCAAGATGACAGCCACTCAGCAGGAACTGACAGAAGAGCGCGATGCGGTTCAGCACCTGCTGCCGTAGGCTGTTCACAGCCGCTAGATTTTAGCAGCGGTTAGTCAGCAATATCGAAGGGCCGTTTATTCTTCATTGAGTAAGCGGCTTTTTTACAGCTGCGAGTTTTACGCCATTTTGCCGCTAAATAGCCTCTCAGGGACGCTTTTACTGGTTGCTGGGACAATAAATTTGCTACAGTAAGCGACCTTAAAAACAGCCTCTTATTGGGAGAGAAACATGGCATTTTCTGAAGTTGGAACTCCGGCGAGCGATTTCGCGCTTTTTAATCATCGTGGCGAAAAAGTCAGTCTGGCGGACTTCCGTGGCATTAAGAATGTGCTGCTGTATTTTTACCCCAAG
>CAWLBR010000046.1:0-15675 GCA_963855085.1 Gammaproteobacteria bacterium | reverse complement strand
TGCCTGAGAGATACCGCCGGCCATAGCCTTAGGATCGCCAGCACCAAACAGAGTAATCATCTGGAAGGTAATAATCATACCGGTAACCGTACCCAGCAGACCGAGCAATGGTGCAACCATAGCGATGATCTTGAGCAAGCTCAGACCAGACTCAATGGCTGGACGCTCTTTCAGTACAGCTTCGTGTAGTTTCAATTCTAGCGACTCTGGATCCAAACCTGGGTTGGCATGTGCCACCGCGAGAACGCGACCCAATGGGTTGCTCAGATCAGCTGTGCCCGGAGAGCGAAGCTGTGCAGATACTCTAGAAGAGACACCTTGCAAGAAGATGAAGCGCCAGATAGCCAGCAGAATCGCGACGCAGAATACACCAGTAATGACGTAGCCTACGATGCCACCGAAGTGCCAGCGCTCAATCAGTGTTGGCGTATTGATCAGTGCACGCAACAAGCCGCCACCCAGTGGTCCTGTAGGATCCAGACCCGCTTTGGTGAAGCCGTCAACGGCTTCCTGAAGATCTGCAGCGCTGCCCTGATGGCCAGAAGGCTGACGAGCCAGCTCTGATACCAGACCGCTTTCTGGGCTGTACTCTAGGTACATGCCGTCAGCCATCAGGTTGTAAGTACCAACACGGACAACTTCCATTTCTTCTTGTGAACCATCAGCGCGCAGTACAGTGCGGTTGAACTTAACCACACGGCCACTTTCGTTCATTTCACGCTGCTGTTCGAACCACAACTTCTCAATGTCCATGATAGAAGGCAGGCGAGTGTCGCTGCTCATCTTCTCAATCAACTCATCAAGGAACTCGGTACGGCCAGGGATCTGAGCACTAACGATGGACTGAGTCAGGTTGGCGCGGATATCACCGGCGGCTCCTGTCAGGTGTCCAAACAGCTCTTTCAAAGAACCAAGACGCTTATCGCGCTGCTCGCGCAGACCGATAAGCTTTAGATCGTTGTCACGGATAGTCTGTTCCAGACGATCAGAACGACGCTCTTCAGCAGTCTTGGTGCTCTTCGCTTTAGAAAGCAGTGCGTCCTGCTTGCGCTGGTCGCGTTTGAAGTCAGCTTCACGATCACGATATTCTTGAGTTTCAGAAATCTTTGAGCTCTGAATCATGTTCAGCAGTTCATCGAGTGATTTAGCTTCCTGTGCCATTGCTGGCATGCTTACTGCTGCAGCAGCTAAGAAAGCGGCACAAACTTTAATGAATTTCAGTTTCATTGTGCAGTCTCCGGAGCGTTAATTGGCATTTCCATAACATCCTGCGGTGCCAATTTCTTAGCGATGCGAATGCCTTGGTCTACAGGGCGACGGTAATCAGAACCCAGAGTTTCCCAAGAGCCAGTAGCTTTATTCCAAGCACCAGTCTGTGACTTATCTTTAGTTTGATACATCAGGGCAACTCGGCCGACGCGCAACATGTCTACTTCAACCTCAGAACCATCAGCGTTGATATCAACGAGATCGCGGTAGGTTTCAAGAGACAGACTGTACTCAGACTCGATATCGTAGATTTCGAGGATCTGGCGGAATTTTTCAGCTGAAGAGAACTTGGCGCTATCAAGGTTGTCGAAAAGTTCTTCGACAGCTTCAGCACGCATGTCAGTCTTAAAGGGAACGTCCAGCTCAACAAAGGTACGTAGTGCTTTGAGCATGTTTTCCATCAGCGGCGAGATTCCTCGCTCAATAACAGTAGCATTCTCAATCGACTCAACGAGCTCAGCCATCATTTGCTTCTGGCTATCGATCTGACGCTCAAGCTGTGAGTTATAAACACGCAGACTTTCAATCTGCTTATTCACTTGCTTGAATTCTTGTAAGAGACCGTCAGTCTGATCGGCGATGCGATCAACTTTTGTCTGTGCTGTTTTAGCGGCTTGAACCTTAACGGCTCCTGCTTTTAGCACTTCACTTACCTCTGTAGCCTGAACTGCAACTGCAGTTAAGCCACCGGCAAGTACGGCTATTAAGGCCAGTGCTTTTAGTGGTTGCTTTTTCATAGTTCCCTCAACTGGGTCTATCGGATTGGTGATCTTTATATTCTCAAAAACTGGAAATAATAGGCTTCCAGTAGCTGACAATTTTTATTGGTGCGTCTTTTTAACAGGCTGTTCTGAAAGAATCAATCTGTGGCCACAAATTGACCATGGCGAAGTTGATAAGAATCGGCTTTGTTACCTAATGTAACAACTAACTAGGCTTTCGCTCGAGGACCAGATATCTATAGGGATGGGTGTCAGTTTTCTCGGGTAGTTGTTCACTGACTTGCTGCCATTGGTCGGGATCATACTCAGGGAAGAAGGCATCGCCCTCAACCTCGG
Organism: Gammaproteobacteria bacterium; assembly: GCA_963855085.1. Taxonomy (GTDB): domain Bacteria; phylum Pseudomonadota; class Gammaproteobacteria; order Pseudomonadales; family Porticoccaceae; genus HTCC2207. The sequence continues at coordinate 13,348 of CAWLBR010000046.1, read as the reverse complement.
CCTGTACTTCAGTTAAGTAGAGACGGTCGGCAACCGGCAGCGTCAGGCGATATATCTGCTCGCCGCCAATCACCATAATCTCTTCGGCCCCCGCATCCGCGCAGGCTAAACGTGCAAGGGTCATGGCCTGGAGCAAGGTTTGAGCAACCTGAACCCCCTCCGCATGCCATTCCGGGTCGCGGGTGATCACTATATTAGTACGCCCGGGAAGCGGCCGGCCAATGGAGTCAAAGGTCTTGCGCCCCATAATCAAGGGCTTGCCCATGGTCACGGACTTAAAGTATTTAAGATCTTCCGGCAGATGCCAGGGCAGCTGATTGTTTAGACCAATAACACCGTTGCGACTTACAGCCACGATTAAAGATACTTTCATAATATTGTCTCGGGCGCGGTTAGACCGCTACAGGGGCAGAAATAGGTCCATGACTCTGATAATCGAGCAACTCAAAGTCGTCAAAAACAAAATCAAATAGGTTGTCGACGGCGGGGTTAATCGCCAGCGTTGGCAGCGGATAGGTCTCTCGGGAAAGCAGCTCCTCCACCTGATCCATATGATTGCTATAGAGGTGGGCATCGCCGAAGGTATGAACGAAATCCCCCGGCTCTAGACCGCATACCTGAGCGATCATCAGGGTCAATATGGCATAGGAGGCAATATTAAACGGCACCCCGAGAAACACATCGGCGCTGCGCTGATAGAGCTGGCAGGAGAGCCGCCCTTCGGTGACATAAAACTGGAACAGACTGTGACAGGGCGGCAGGCCAGATTTAACCATTACTGGAATATCTTTTGGGTTCCATGCCGAGACTATAAGGCGTCGCGAATCCGGGTTGGACTTGATCTCTTCAATCACCTGGGCGAGCTGATCCACACCTTCGAAGTTGCGCCACTGGCGTCCATAGACAGGTCCCAGGTCGCCGTAATGCTTAGCAAACTCGTCATCGTCTTTGATCCGCTGAACAAACTCCTTCATTTTCGCCTTCCACTCCGGCGAATACATAGGGTATGCCGCTTCTTGGTTGGTCTCCCGCAGCCAGCTCTGGAAGGGCCAGTCATTCCAGATACCGACGCCATTCTCAACCAGATAGCGAATGTTGGTATCGCCACGAATAAACCACAGCAGCTCGTGAAGTATCGACTTGAGGTGGACTTTTTTGGTCGTCACCAGAGGAAAGCCCTGGCTCAGATCAAAGCGCATCTGATGGCCAAAGATACTCTGGGTACCGGTACCAGTGCGATCTTCTTTTTTAACGCCGTGATCGCGAATCTGTTTAATTAAGTCTAAATATTGCTTCATGAAAAACCTTTACGCCTTGCGGCGGACAAGTGCGCGCAGGGATTTGCGCATTAACCAGAGTCCGAACAAAACCATCGGGATACAGAGCGTCTGACCACGGGTCATCCAACCGAGTAACTCAGCCGCACCGGAATCAAGGGCAAACTGAGGGTCTGGCTGACGAACAAACTCAACGGCAAATCGGAAGGCACCGTAGAGAATTAAAAATAGTCCCGAGACCTCGCCAAACAGGCGTGGCTTTCTGGCATACCAATTGATAATTAAAAACAGTACCGCGCCCTCAAGCATGGCTTCATATAATTGGGAAGGATGGCGCGCCAGCTGCTCTGGGTCGGCGGGGAACAGCATGCCCCAAGACAGATCAGTGGGACGACCCCAGAGTTCCTGACCGACAAAGTTGCCCAAGCGGCCAAAAAACAGTCCCGCAGGCACCAGGGGCACAACAAAGTCAGCAAGGCTGAGAAAGGCGAGTTTATGCTTGCGGGCATAAAGTAGTAGCGCTAAGGCAACACCCAGCAGACCACCATGGAATGACATGCCGCCTTCCCATATGCGGAAAATCATACCGGGATCTGCGAGCCATTTGTCGGCGCTGTAAAACAGCATATAGCCAAAACGGCCGCCGAGAATAACCCCCCAGGCGCCAAAAACAATCAGGTCTTCAACCTGAGTTTTGACGATCGGCGACCAGGGCCGCTGACTGTTGCGGGTTGCCAATAACCAGGCGCAGGTGAACGCCAGCAGATACATAATGCCGTACCAGTGCACCTGCAGCGGACCGATAATTGTGCCGACCAATTCAAAGGGCCCCAATGACAGTGCGACTGGGTCGATCTGTGGATAATTTAGCATGGCGTTTCTCAAGGATTAATTCTGCGTTGATGATAACTTTTTATCTATGCAGCTGCCACGCGGCGTTTGAATAAAGGCATAAAATTACATCATAAGCAGCTACACTGCCCGCCATGTGCCTACTTGCAATCGCCTTTAATCATCACCCAGATACCTCTCTCGCCGTCTGTTCAAATCGCGATGAGTTCTATCAGCGCCCGACTCTGCCCATGCATTGGTGGCAGGATATGCCTGTGCTAGCCGGTCGCGATGAGCAGCAGGGGGGAACCTGGATGGGGCTCTCGCGCAGCGGGCGTTTCGCCGCGGTGACCAATTTTAGAGATTTCTCTAAGCCAGGATTTCACGAGGCGCGACCCAAATCTCGCGGCAATCTGGTGACCGATTTTCTCTGTTCCCAAGCATCAGCTCAGAGCTGGGCGGATTCGGTGTTAGAGGATTTTGATCTCTATGGCGGATTTAATCTGCTGATTTACGATGGCGAGCAGTTGCTCTATCTGAATAACTTTAATAACCAGGTGCGCAGACTTGAGCCCGGCATTTATGCCCTGAGCAATCATCTATTGGACAGCCCCTGGCCGAAGGTTGACTACGCTAGACAACAGCTGACAGAGACCCTCGGCAAGCAGCGCAGCAATCAACAGATGCTCGACGACCTGTTGGGGCTACTCGAGCAAAATCAAAACTACCCCGACCACTTGCTCCCCAACACCGGGGTGCCGGCGGACTGGGAACGACGTCTGTCGTCAGCGTTTATTGTGGCTGAAGATTACGGCACCAGAGCGTCAACCTCGATTGTGCTATCGAACTCAGGCAACAGTATTGCCGAACAGACTTATATCAAAGGTGTTGCAGAGCAGAGCGAGATAATTACTTTTTGACGCTGCTTGAACTGCTTGAAAAGCCCGCCTTCTCATTGAGCTCCGCCGGACGGTAGAGTTTGGCCAGCTCTGGTCGACTGAGAGCATCAGAGAGTAATTGCGAAACGGAACCCGCATCAGACATGCGCAGAGCGCGCTTGGCCAAACCCCGAGCCTCGGCTTTCGACACCTGACTGAGCATAGATTTTACTTTCAGTAAACTGTTGGCGCTCATGGATAGATGGTCGTAACCCAAACCCATTAGCATGACCACGGAGAGGGGGTCACCGGCCATCTCACCACAGACACTGATCTGGCAGTTCACCGCGTCGGCCTGTTCAATAATACTTTTTAAAGCGCGTAAAACTGCTGGATGTAGGGAGTGATAAAGATCTGCAACCCGCGGATTATTGCGGTCCACGGCAAGCAGGTACTGAGTCAAATCGTTGGTGCCCACGGAGAGAAAATCTACCCGACGACCGATCTCTTTGACTTGATAGACCGCTGCAGGGACTTCGATCATGGCGCCAATCGCGGGCTTTTCAAGTTTGTAGCCCTCCTCCTGCATCAGCTCCCTATAGGCTCTGTCGATCAGCTCCATGGCACTGTCTAGCTCAGGCACACTACTGATCATGGGCAGCATGATACGCAGATTATTGAGCCCTTCACTGGCGCGCAACATGGCGCGAATCTGAATCAGGAAAATCTCTGGGTGATCCAGTGAAATACGAATGCCGCGCCAGCCGAGAAAGGGATTTTCTTCTTCGATGGGGAAGTAGGGCAGCGCTTTATCGCCGCCTATATCGAGAGTCCGCATAGTCACTGGGTTGGGCGCAAAAGCCTGCAGCTGCTCGCGATAAATTTCTGTTTGTTCGTCTTCCGTGGGAAAGCTCGAACGCATAAAAAACGGAATTTCAGTGCGGTAGAGACCCACCCCTTCGGCGCTGCTTTTTAAGGCCAGGGCTATATCCTGGCGCAGGCCGGTGTTAATCCACAGGGCCACGGGAAATCCATCCGGGGTAACACAGGGAATATCACGGAGTTTTTCAAGATCCTTGGCCAGCAGCTTTTCTTCACGCTGACGATGCAGGTAGGCACGACGCATACTGCGCGTCGCGCGGCTGATTACATCACCGCTAAAACCATCAATAATTAATTCATGGCCTTCCATCTCGGTCCAGGGCAAATCAACCGCGCCCATCACTGTGGGTACGCCTAGGGCGCGACCGACAATCGCCATATGGGAGTTGCTCGAGCCTTTCACCGAGACAATGCCTACCAAACGGTCTACAGGAATATCGGCTAGGGCCGAGGCAGAGAGATCTTCGCCGACCAAAATAATCCGTCGCGGCAGGGGCTGGGTATTTTTTTCATTGCGCTGTAAATAACCCAGTACACGGCGGCCCAAATCATTGACGTCGGCGGCGCGCTCTCGAAGGTAGGGATCGTCCATTTTGCGGAAGGTGCGCACGTGCTTGAGGATCACTGAGCTCCAGGCGCTCTGAGCCGCCTGGCCCTCAACTATGGCTGCGATCACCTCTCCACCCAGGGAGTGGTCATCAAGCATGCGAATATAGATATCAAACAGCGCGATCTCTTCCGAGCTAAGCTTGCCCTCAAGCCCTTTGCTGAGATTGCGCATATCGTCTTTGGCCGACTCCAGCGCAGTGCGGAAGACTTCTATCTCTGCGGGCGTGTCAGTGGCAAAGCGCTCGGGAACAGATTTGAGATCTGCAGTCGGGGCAACCAATACGACCCGGCCAATACCCACACCAGGGGAACTGGGGATACCGCGAAACAACGCCTCGCGAAGCCTGCCACCCCCAGCAGAGGCCAATTGACGCAGTGCGCCTGTGGCTTCCGCATGGGCAATTGCACCGGACAGCTGGGCACAGACAGTCACCACAAAGGCTTCTTCTTCACTCTCAAAGCGTCGTTGGGTTTCCTGCTGCAAGACCAACACACCAAGCACCTTGCGGTGATGAATTATTGGCACACCCAAAAATGAGTGGAAGGGGCTCTCGCCGGTTTCTTCGAAATAGGCAAAGTTTGGATGCTTGTCGGCGTCTTTTAAATTGAGTGGCTCTTCTCGGGCAGCGACCAGGCCCACCAGGCCCTCGCGCATGGCCAGACGCACATTGCCAATGGACTCTTGGCGCAGGCCTTCGGTGGCCATCAGCACATAGCGTTGATCGGATTCGTCAAATAGATAGACCGAGCAGACACCCGCCTGCATAGCTGAGCGCACTTCTTTGACGATAATCGTCAGCACCTCCCCAAGACTGCGGGCGCTGTTAACTTCTTGCACTATATTGCGCAGGGACGCCAACATAGTTAAAGGCCCTTAGAAGGTAATGAGTGTTGCAAACGAGCATTGGCGGAGGAAAATTCCTGCAATGCGTTGCGGTAGATAGTGCGCTTAAAGGAGATAACCGAATTGACTGGGTACCAGTAATTGACCCATTGCCAATCATCGAATTCAGGGGTGCCACTGGTATCAAAGCGAACGGTCGCAGGATCACAGGTCATCTGCAGATAAAACCAGCGCTGCTTTTGGCCGATACACAGAGGTTTTGAGTGTTTGCGCTGCATCTGTTCGGGAATGTTGTAGCGCAGCCAGCGCTTGGAACGCTGGAGAATTTTTACATCGTCAGACTTGAGCCCGACCTCTTCGTAGAGCTCGCGATAGAGTGCATCCTCAACGGACTCGCCGTGATCTATGCCGCCCTGGGGAAACTGCCAAGCCTGTTGGCCAACGCGTTTTGCCCAGAATAGGCGGCCGTTGCCATCACCTATAACAATAGCGACGTTGGAGCGATAACCATCCTTATCAACCAATTCAAATACACCCTTTTATACAAGCACTAACGCTGCAGCATTGTTCCATAGTCTGCCGTCCTCGGCAATTTTCTCTTGAGACAACCATGCGCTATGGTTATCCTCTCGGGCTAAAACCCAATTGGACTCTAAGTTATGGCACTGGCTATTTTCGACCTCGACAACACATTGATCTCTGGTGACAGCGATCACAGCTGGGGCGAATTTTTAGTCTCTGAGCAACTTGTTGATGCCCAGCAGTTTAAGAAAACGAACGACCAATTCTACGCTGATTACGTCGCCGGTAGTTTGGATATTTTTGCCTATTTAGAATTTTCTCTGCAGCCATTGACTGAAATGTCCATGGCGGAGCTGGCTGAACTGCATAAGCGCTTTATGGAGCAGGTCATTGAACCCATGCAACTGGCTAAAGCTCAGGCTCTGCTGCAACAGCACCGCGACGCTGGCGATCGACTATTGATTATTACCTCCACCAATCGCTTTATTGTCGAGCCAATCTGCCACAGCTTCGGCGTGACTGAGATTTTGGCTACGGATGCGCAAATCGTCGACGGCCGTTATAGCGGCAAGGTTGAGGGTGTGCCCACCTATAAAGAAGGCAAGGTAGTGCGACTCAATGTCTGGCTTAAAGAGCAGAGTGAGACACTTGAAGGCAGTTGGTTTTACAGCGACTCGATCAATGATCTGCCCCTGCTGCTGGAAGTTGACCATGCGGTGGCTGTAGATCCCTGCCCGGCACTACAAGAAGTCGCTGAAGAAAAACACTGGCAGATTATCTCGCTACGGGATTAAAAGCATTCGAGCAGAACCGTCTAGCAGGGCATTCGAGCCAGGCATAAAAAACCCCGACCTGTTTAGAGCCGGGATTTAAGCAACTGGCAAAATGCCTGGTCCGCTTTACGCTATTGTTTCTTTTATAACTTACTCTTCTACAGAGGCCGCGTAAGCATCGGCATCCATCAGATCGCCCATGCTAGATGCATCTGTAGGCATAACGCGGAATAACCAACCATCGCCGTAGGGCGAGCTGTTTACCGCTTCTGGCTCATCTTCAAGGGCCGGGTTAATTTCGGTGACATCACCTGTAACCGGAGAGTAAATATCCGAGGCCGCTTTCACCGACTCAATCACCGCAACTTCAGCACCGGCGTCAACATGGGCGCCCACTTCGGGCAGCTCTATGTAAACCACATCGCCAAGGGCATCCTGAGCGTGGTCGGTAATCCCGACAACAACGCTACCGTCGCTTTCCAATCTAGTCCACTCGTGACTGCTGGCGTATTTCAATTCTGCTGGAAACTCGCTCATTAAGTTCTCTCCCGAAACGCTTCAATAAGATTAATAAAATCAAGACCATGCTCAAGACGGTCTTTAAGACCACAGTCTCTAGACCGGCATTTTACTGATGAACAGGCAAAAAGATAAAGATATTTTCACAACTAATGACCACAAGATTTAAAAGTGTAAAATACCGGCCCATAAAAAGGACCTCGAGCCAGCCCTCACCACTATTACAGGAGTTGTTTATGCAGCACATGTCTTCGGCTATAAGATCGTTTTTTAGCCTAGTTTTACTCTCATCGTCCGCAGTCAGCCTCGCCGATCAACTGGCATTGACCAATGGCGATGTGATTAACGGAACAATGCAGGAAAAAACCGAGGATCAGGTGCTTTGGATGTCAGACAACTTTGGTCTGTTGGCCATAGACAAGGTGCGCATTGAGACCCTTAATGGCGCAGCCCTAGATGCCCCCACTGCAGTAATATTTAGCAACACCTACAATGGCGACCTGTCCTTTACTGGCGGCTATTCCAGCGGCAATATCAAACGTGAAGACTGGGATCTCGACGGCGATGTGGAGTGGCGTGACGGTGATTTTCGCCATAGTTCTGAAATCAATTTTGAAAGCCATAGCCTCGACGGCTCAAGACCCGCAGAACAATATGACCTCGGCTACGGTGTCGATTGGTTTTTCCAGGATAAGTGGTTCTGGAGTAACGACCTGTCTTGGGGAGCCAATGATGACCGCTTGATCGATCAGTTCTACTCTGTAGGTAGCGCAATAGGTCGCCAGTTTTGGGATTCGGAAATCACCTCGCTATCAGCAGAGACCGGTTTTCTGTGGATCAGTGAAGACTTAACAGATCAAACCTCAGACAGTCGCCTTACCTGGAGTTGGGCCGCGGACTATCGACGTATGCTGGGCAACAACATGGAGATTTTCCATCGCCATGGACTGTTGATAGCCCTGACCGATATGAGTGATTCGGAACTCAATGCCGACATCGGGTTAAAAGTGCCGGTGGTGGCAAATCTGTTTACCGAGCTCAAGCTGGAGTGGACCTATGATAATCAGCCTCCACTGGGGACGCGCTCTTCCGACAACCAGCTGACCATAGGCGTTAATTACAGCTGGTAGCTACCAGTCGAAAGCAGACGGCCCGCCATAAAAGGTTCTAACGCATCAATTGAATTGGCGGTTCCTGTAGCGCGGCAAACTGCTCGCGCAGCTGCAGAATATGCTCGCTCCAATAGCGCGGCGTATTAAACCAGGTAAAGGCCCGGGGAAAAGCCGGGTCTGTCCAACGCTTAGCGATCCAGGCACTGTGGTGCATAATCCGCAATGTTCGCATCACTTCAATAAGCTTTAGCTCGCGCACATCAAAGTCATAGAACTCGCTATAACCTTCCACTAGCTCGGCAATTTGCAGGGTTTGCTCCTGACGGTCCCCAGACAGTAGCATCCATAAATCTTGGATCGCTGGCGCCATGCGGGCGTCGTCAAAATCGACAAAATGGGGATTGTCATCGCGCCACAGAATATTTCCAGAGTGGCAGTCGCCGTGGACACGAATATGATTAATCTCGCCGTAATCCGCCAGAATCTCCTCAACTTTTTTCATAATATCCAAGGCCAGAGAATCGTAGGCCGGACGCAGGCCTTCGGGAATAAACTGTTCGCTTATCAGCTTATAGGAATTCCAGCCAAAGGCTTTGCTATCTAACTTGGGCCTATATTTAAACGGCTTGGTCGCGCCGATGCCGTGAATGCGACCCATCAAGCGGCCGAGAATAAATAAGTTGTCGAGATTATCCAGCTCCGGCGCGCGACCGCCTTTACGCTGAAACAACGCAAAGCTAAAGCCTCCGAACTCACTCAGACTATTGCCGCTGGCGTCACACCAGGGTGGCACCACGGGCAATTCCTGATCCACCAGCTGAAAACAGAATTCATGCTCTTCAAGAATTTGCTCACGACTCCAACGATCCGGACGATAGAACTTGGCGATCATCGGCGTCTCGTCTTCGATGCCCACCTGATAGACACGGTTTTCATAGCTATTCAGTGCCAATAGACGTCCGTCACTGACAAAACCGGCGCTCTCAACGGCGTCTATCAACAGATCCGGGCTAAGACTATCAAAGGGGTGATTTTTCGATTCGGACATTAGGACAACCATTAACTGAGTTGCGCGGAGTTTACACTGATGGGCTCAGTCTGGAGAGACTTTCGAACGCAGGGACTTCTGCTTGCCGTGCTGAGTCTTTTTATCCATGCGCCGACGCTGGGACCCCTTGGTCGGCTTAGTGGGTCGGCGAACCTTTGGCGTGTAGCTCACTTCAACCAGCAACTGCACCAGGCGATCCAGTGCTTCCTGACGATTTTTTTCCTGACTGCGGGTGGTTTGCGCCTTGATCACAATCACCCCCTCTTTGGAGATGCGCTGATCGCTTAGCCTTAACAGTCGCTGCTTAAATAACTCCGGCAGGGATGATTGCTTCACATCAAAGCGCAGATGAATCGCCGAGGAGACTTTGTTGACGTTCTGCCCGCCAGGACCCTGCGAGCGCACCGCCGACAGCTCAATTTCGCTATCAGGTATCGATACTCCAGCGGTGATAGTCAACATGGCTAAGCAGTGGCCTCAATAAATTCAAAGCGGGCAACAGTTTTACCCTCAACCTCAAGGGTTTCCATAAACATAGTCAGAGGGCGAACCCAGAGACTGAAATCGCCATAGAGTATTTTGTAAACTGCCATCATTTCCTCTGTCTCGCTGTGTTTGGCGACGCCAATCACTTCGTAGAGATTGCCTTTGTAATGCCTGTAGATTCCTGGGGCTAATTTCATATTAAAGTCTTTTTATTATAGTAGTGGATAGATTGATTTTATTCGACAGACTCAACTGCAGCTCATCACCTAAGCTCAAAGGCCCAACCCCAGCGGGGGTGCCTGTGAGTACAATATCACCTGGCTGCAGAGTAAAAAATTGGCTGATATAGACCAGCAGCGGCAACACAGGTGTCAACATATCGACACTGTTGCCATCCTGTTTTAATTCGCCATTCTGACGCAACTGAATCTGCTGATTCTGCAACTCCTCCAGCGGCGCTGTAACAAATGCGGATGTGGGACAGGCCCCATCAAAAGCCTTGGCTTTTTCCCAGGGCAGACTTTTCTGTTTAAGCTCAGCCTGTAAATCACGCAGAGTTAAATCCAGCGCAATGCCAATACCGACAATGGCGTCAGCTGCCTGCTGTTCAGAGCAATTGGTTAAAGGCTGGCCAATCAAAATCGTCATCTCCGCTTCAAAGTGGCAGGAGCCCCAGGCGGTGGGAATTGCCACAGGCCCATCTAGAGCCGCCAGTGCCGTGCTCGGCTTAATAAACAGTACAGGCTCTGTGGGAACGGGATTGTTGAGCTCTTTTGCATGATCGGCATAGTTTCTGCCGACGCAGACAATTTTGCCTAGAGGCAATGACGCGGGGGTGCCATCGACAATATGGATGTAATCTGACATTGAGTTTCCTTAAGACAAATAAGAGGGTGAGAAAAGAGGGCGAGATTAAGAGGACGGGCTAATATTACAAGCTAGTTAGAAGATAATTGACTTATTGTCGTTAAGCAGCAGTGCGCCTTTAACCACTCGGTAAATTGCCCACAGAGTGAGAATCCCCCAGACCAGCCAGCCCAGCAATAACAGCCAGGATACTAGACCCACTATCCACCACAGCAAACCATACCAAAAGGTATTCAGCTGCCAGCGAAAATGGGTTTCCAGCCAGGTGCCTCGAACGCTGTCACGCTTTATATAGTTGACCATCATCGCAGCAATCCAGGTTAATCCTCCAGTGAGGAAACCGAAGCCCTGCAATATATAGACTAGGAACGCGAGATTTTTGCGCTCTGCTAACGAGGGATCGAGAAACTCCGAGTCGGTAACGTCATCATTGATGATCATGGGATTTACTCTTCTAGCTTAGGGGCTTGTAGTAGCCCTCTATAATCAAAAGGCTAATCAACAGTCAAACAATTTGCCCGGATTCATAATATGGTTGGGATCGAAGGCTCGCTTAATACTACGCATCATATCCATTTCGACTGCTGATCGGGAGTAGTGAAGGTAATCTTTCTTCAGTAACCCAACTCCGTGTTCAGCGGAAACACTGCCTTCATATTTTGCCAATAGCTGGCCAATCACAACGCTGACATTAACACATTTGCTGTTGAACTGATCTACTGAAAAAACCTCTGGCTTAAGGATATTAAGGTGTAAATTGCCGTCACCTATGTGGCCGTACCAGATGATTTCAAAATCCGGATACTGGTCCATAACTAACTGCTCAACCTCGCCAAGAAAATCAGCCATGCGCGAGATGCGCACAGAGATATCGTTTTTATAGGGCTGCCATTGCCAGAGAGTCTCGGATATATCCTCGCGCAATTTCCACAGGCTTTTCGCCTGAGACAAACTTTGGCTGATAACACCATCCATTACCCAACCTACGTCCACACAGTGCTCAAACAATGCCATAGCCTTATCCACAACCTCTGGGCTGCTGTGCTCAAACTCGAGCAGTGCATAAAAAGCAGTCTCTGTTTGAAACGGCACGGCGTGACCATGGTGAGCCACAACTTTATCGAGGGCCTGCTGGGAGAAAAATTCAAAGGCAGTGAGATCCAGATCGCGACTAAAGCAGGCCAGCACATCGACAATCTCGGCAAAGTTTTCAATCCCCAACACCATCACTGATGATTCCAGCGGCGCCCGCGCCAGCTGAATAGTCGCTTCACAGACCAACCCTAAAGTTCCCTCTGAGCCAATAAACAAGTGGCGCAGATCGTAGCCGGTATTATTTTTCGCCAGGCCTTTATTGAGGTCGATAATATCCCCGGCACCGTTGACCACTTTAAGGCCGGCAACCCAATTGCGGGTCATACCGTACTTAATCACTTTGATGCCGCCGGCGTTGGTGGCTATATTGCCGCCAATCTGACTGGACCCAGAGGAGGCAAAGTCCACTGGATAAAAGAGCCCCTGCTCCTCGGCAAATTGCTGTAACTGTCCGGTGATCATGCCAGCACCCACTGTGACACTGCGATCCATAGGATTAAATTCAATAACCTGATTCATACGATCAAGGGCCACTACCAACTCGCCGTCCTTTGCCACAGCACCGCCGCTGAGGCCCGTTCTCCCACCCGAGGGCACAATAGCCAAATTGCATTGATTGGCGAGGCGCACAATACACTGCACCTCTTCCACTGTTTCCGGCAAAACCACCCCGCAGGGTGCCGCTTGCCACACTGTGGTGCGATCAATACCAAAGCGCTGTAAATCGTCTGCTTCGAGCAGTACCCGAGATTCGCCAACAATGGCTATTAGTTGCTCAACAATCGGCTGGGGTAACATTTGGATTGATCCTTTTGACCGGTAAACGATAGATAGAAATAAACGAGTGTGGTTTGTCGCCTGCTCTAAGGCCGGAATAATATCATCGAGTTCTCAATTTAGATCCGTATGCGGAGCTGAAAGAGCATTTTTGACCCCAAAAAGTACTCTACAACCTCTCCAGAAGTGCTCAACAAAGCTGGCCATAAAGTATGGCTCAGACAGAAAAAAACGACTAGCTTCGCGATTTCGACCCTCAACCTTGCCCTAAATCATGAAAAATGGTTAAAAATTGATCAAAATAGCGGTTTATTTGATGAAAGGTCGTGCAAATATTAGCCAAATCAAGAAAAACCCAATACACTGCGCGGTCTGAATTGACGGTTGCACACTTTAGTGTCTGTTGAAACAGTAATGCTTTTATCGGATGGGTTTTACATTTAGTAAAATCAGCAATTTAAAAGTGTAGGCTAGCCCCGTTACGAGGCTGGATATTTTAAATGCCTTAAACGGTACACAATTTTTTTATAAGTGAGGTTAGTTATGTCGGATAGAGTTTCTGGCACTGTTAAGTGGTTCAACGACAGTAAAGGTTTTGGTTTCATCGAGCAAGAAGGCGGCGGTGACGTATTTGTTCACCACAGCGCAATCCAAGCTGATGGTTTCAAATCTCTGAAAGAAGGCCAAGCGGTAACGATGGAAGTTACTCAAGGTCAGAAAGGCGCTCAAGCTGAGAACGTAGTTGCCGATTAATTTCTGATCACGCCTTAGGGTAGAATCAGTAAATTATGAAAAACCCGATAAGAAATTATCGGGTTTTTTTATGCC
>CAWLBR010000045.1:0-15746 GCA_963855085.1 Gammaproteobacteria bacterium | reverse complement strand
GCACAGTGAATTGATCGCGGCCAAACCCAGATCGCCTTTCTCGGCCACTAAATAGTCGCGGTGATCGCGGCCCACGCCATGCTGGTGACTAATAGTGCCGCCACTGGCAACGATTTGATTTGCCCCTGCAGCCTTGAGCTTGTGCCAGCGTTCCATGGCTTGCCCGTAGCTGTCCCCAAGACGGAATAGATAGGTGGTGTAGATGCTCGAACCCTGACCATAGACATGGCTGAGGTGGGTGTAGGTATGAACCTGTTCTCCCTCATCCGCCAGGCCATTGCGAATCGCCGATTCGATATTCTCCACAGCCTGTGACAACTTCGACCAATCAACCGCGGTCTCCATAGTGTCCACCGCATAGCCAGCACTGCCCAAAGGGTCTCGCAGGTAGGGCGCACGAAAGCGGCCATGGGCCCATCTGTCGCCTAAACCTGCTTGATCAGCCAAACCGCCGAGACTGGTGCAGTGATCCAGGGCCATCTCTTTGGCCACCTCGCAGTGGCGAGCGGAGCCGGTGACACCAAAGGTCATCATTACTTTGCCGGCACCAATGCCTTTTTCTGCCAGAGCGGCTTCCAGAGCGACCACGCCGCTGCTGTCATCACCGGCGCCCATATAGAGCAAGCTTGTGGTTTCTAATGGATTGCTCAGACGCACCATAGACAGGGCGATACGCTGTTGAATTAATTCTCTGGCAGCCTGAAGGCCAATTTCCCAGGAGGGGAAAAACACCACCTGAAAAGATTCTTCCTCAGGTAGCTTGGTTACTCTGACTACGACCTCTGTAATGATTCCCATGCGCCCTTCAGAGCCAAGAATCATTTCGCGAATATCTGGACCTGCAGAGGAGGCGGGAATAGTAGGTATCTCAAGAGTACCTGCGAGGGTTTCAATAGAGCCACCAGCAAACATATTTTCAATGCGACCATAGTGCAGAGACTGCTGTCCGCTGGAGCGACTGGCAACCCAGCCGCCCACTGTGGAGAGCTCCCAAGACTGAGGAAAATGGCCCAGGGTATAACCCTCTTTTTGCAACAGGGCTTCCAGCTCAGGGCCCGCGGTGCCAGCACCAAAGGTGGCCAGTTGACTCTCGCGATCGAAGTGAATCAGCTTGTTCATGGCGCTCATGTCGATAGTCAATATGGGGCGCGGACTGATCTCTGGATTGATATGACCAACCACCGAGGTACCGCCGCCATAGGGAATCACATCAATGCCGTTGTCTCTGGCATAGCAGAGTAATTCACGTACCTCTGCGCTATTCTCGGGCACTGCCACAGCGTCGGGAAAACTGTCTACATCACCGCTGTGCATGGCCAGCCAGTCGGGTAGGCTTTGGCCCCGGGCATGACGCACTCGGGTCTCTGGGTCTGTACTGATAAGCGGGTGGGCGGGAGCTTTCGAGGCCGGCACTTTAGCCATAACCTGTTCCAGTGTTGCCTCACCTAAGGGGGTGGCTGGTCCTACTAGTGCCTGCAGCAGATTGCGCAGACCACTATTGAGTTCCATCAGCAAGTCGCTGTTTTCATTTCCCCAGCCATTCCATAGACGCATAGTGAATACCTTATTATTAGAGTTGTTTATTGAGACTAAGCTTTGTTGCCTATGATAGTCTGCAGTTAAATTGGGTCACTGTCAGGTGACGACAGCTGTGTCACTATTTCGGTCAGCTGCATACACAGGGGGCAAAAGATGAATCAAGTCGTCAGTAATGGGTTAGCCTCGGCACCTGCGATTAAGCAATATGTTAAGGCTGCCGAAGCCTGCGGTGTCGATATTCAGCCTTTATTGGCTGAGGCTGGAATAGATCCCAAGATGCTCGAAGACAATAATCGCCATCTGCCCAATGCCTGTATGGAGAGGCTCTTAGCGCTGTTGATTCCAGCAAGTAAAGACCCCTGTTTTGGTTTGCACGCTTCACGCTTTGTTGAACCGGCCTCATTTAGTGTGCTCGGCTACATCTCCATGAACTGTTCGACCCTGCGGATGATTCAGGCAAAAATTCCGATCTATGAAAAAATCGTTGGTGATATGGGCGTCACCTCCTTTGAGACTGCCCATGGTGTTGTCTTGCAGCGCTGGCAATGTCTGTTTACCGATCCCGCGGTGAAGCGTCACGAGGTGGAGAATGTGCTGGGCTCTTGGGTCTGTTACGCCCGGCAGTATCTTAACTTTGATCACTGGGACAGTGTTTGGTTTGAGCATTCGGCGCCGGAAGACCCAGCATTGCTGGCAGATTATCAGGAAGTTTTTCACTGTGAGGTGCTGTTTGATCAGCCCGCCAGTGGTATTCGTATTCGCGAAAGCTTGCTCGATGAAGTGCTGCCTCAGGCTAACGCAGAATTACTCGAAATGCTGTTGGCTCATGCCACCAAATTATTGGCCGGGCTAGATCAAAGTCAGCGCACTACCGATCAGGTAAAAAATATTCTACGATTGATGATTAATCAGCAACCACCTTCCAGTGAAATGATCGCCGAAAAGCTTGGCATCAGCAGTCGTACCCTACAGCGCAAGTTGAGTGAAGAGGGCACCCACTACAAAGATGTGCTCAATGAGCTGCGCTATGAACTGGCGACCTACTTTCTGAAAAATACTGAGCTGACTCTAGATAATATTGCCTATGAACTGGGTTATGCCGAGGCCCGCTCTTTCTATCGCAGCTTTAAGCAGTGGACCGGCGAGACCGCCGGGTCCTATCGCTCAGCCCATACAGCTAATTCAAAAGACTGATTATTTCTTTAACAGACCCTGCTCAGTGGCCCATTGCTTTGAGCGGGCCATTCCCTCTTCAAACGAGACTTCAGGTGCCCAGCCGAGAATTCGCTGGGCTTTCTCTATGCTGAACCAGCTTTTGGTCGATAGCTGAGCCACTGTGGCAGTAGATGCTTCATTGACACCACCGGTTAGGTTGGCAAGTTTGGTTGCCAGATTGGCAGCAATCAGTGCCACTCGAGTGGATACCACCATTGGACCTTTCTTATTGAGCCAGCTGTAGTGGTGACTAAAAAACTCTTTACTGCTGATATAACCCTGGCATGAGAGATTAAATATCTCTCCATTGGCTTCAGGGCTGGCAACTGCCAGCACTATCCCGCGGATCAGATCATCTATGTAAGTGGGGCGAAAAAATCCTTCGCCCTTTTCTGGCAGCATAAACTGACCTTTGTGAATAGCCTCCAAAGGCAATATCAACCAGGGTCTGCTGTCCGGCCCGTAGACATCGCCTGGGCGTATAATCACGGTCTCGATATTACCCTTGGCGTGAGCCGCTAACACCACATGCTCAGAGGCGAGTTTGGTCAAGACATAGCTGCCGCCATCGGCATGCACTGGATGATCTTCATGGAGCTCACCGGCAGCAGAATTACCGTAGGCAACAATGGATGAAAGTTGCACGAAACGGCGAACATTATGTTTTTCAGCGGCGGCAATGAGGTTGGCCGTGGCCTGTACATTGACCCGCCACATGTCGGCATCACTGAGGGCGTTGGAGACTAGTGCGGCAGTGTGAATAATGACATCACATTGATCGAGCAGCTCGGCAATGGTTTCGGGATTGCCAATATCACCCTCCACAATAGCCCCTCCATCACCGCGCAAGTCGACACCGACCACATCAATACCTTGCTGTTTATAGTGACGCATAAGGCTATTGCCAATAAAGCCATTGGCGCCTGTGATCATTACTTTGCTGAGTGCTTGCTCGTTCATATTGGTCTCTTTTATTCTTTTTATAATAGGTATTTTATCTGCAGACTCTGGGATGACTACTGCATATTGCTGCGGTAATAGCGCCCGGCAATTTTTGCCAGAGCCATTCGCGAGAGCAGGCGGGTAAGCGCCACGGTAATGCGATTCGCCAGTCCGGTAACAATGGTCGGTCGACCGGCGAGACAGGCTTCAATACCCTGTTCTGCAACCTCTTTCGGAGACTGCAGCATGCCAGCGGGCACCAACAACTTGCCCCCCTGATCTGGGTTGTCCATCATTTTTGTAGCTGTATAGCCGGGGCAGAGTGCGGTGACCGTAACCCCAGAATTACTTGCATTGAGCTCATCGTGCAGTGCCTGAGTAAAAGACAACACATAGGCTTTACTGGCGGCATAGACATTCTGATTGGGGATCGGCGTCCAAGCGGCGAGGGAAGCAACATTTAATATATGCCCACCACTGCGACTGGCCATGTTGTTAGCAAACAGGTGGGTCAAGGATGTCAGGGCGACAATATTAACGTTGATCATGCTCTCCTGAGCAGCCAAATCCAGATCGGTAAAGAAACCATTTTGTAATAGTCCGGCATTGTTGATTAGAAAATCCACTTCCAATCCCTGATCCTGAACTCGCTTAAAGAGATCCTGCGCCGCCTGGGGTGCGGCCAGATCTGCGGCTATAACAGTGCAGTTAATATTTGGATATTGCGCTTTAAGGCTCTCGGCAATTTCGTCCAGCAGAGTCTGGCGACGCGATACAAGGATTAAATTGGAGCCTTTAGCGGCGAGTATTTTACAACACTCGAGACCTATGCCATCGGAGGCGCCGGTTACTAAGGTGGTTTTATTTTGCATAGTCTGTTCCACAGGATAGGTGATATTAATGCTTACATTAGGAGTCTTATGGTAGCGAAAAATGCAGGCTCTTCACTGTCATCAACAGTCAGAGAAGTGGCAATTTCGGACAGCGGCAGCTCTGTTATCCAGAGACTGTTTTACGCTAGTTATTGACAGGCATAAAAAAAGGACGGGGGATACCCGTCCTTTTTAAGTCTAGCTTTTTACCGTACTTACATAGAGCTTAGAAACTGTAGCTGACGCGTGCGCCCCAAGTTTCACCAGCACCCATATATCTCCAATGTGAACCAGCAGCCAGAGGAACATCGGCTGCACCTGAAGCAGTCATCTCATCAGTCACGTTACGACCATATAGCATAATGTCCCAGTTTTCGCCGCGCAAACCGGTGCGCAGGTTGACCTTCTCGAAGCCGTCTTGATAGTCGACTGGATCCAGATCGCCGGTCATAAAGTAACCGTCGGTGAAGTTCACATCGACACTGGCAAACCAGACCAGGCCATTGGCGAGTGGGCGAGTGTAGTCGGCAAACAGCGCGCCGCTGTACTCGGCACCAATTTGGCCGCCAGCCAGATCTTGGCTTACGCCTATCTGTGGAGTGGTTGCTGTTGGATTGTCACCGAATGTTGCAGCACAGCCTCCAGCAGAGGTAACCGGGTCACCGAAGAGCAACTCACGAGCAGGGTCTCTACCATCCACTGCTGCGTTAGCTATAGCGATTCCTGCCAGTGCAGAAGTTTGCTCTGCAGTACAGCCAGCGCCGGGGAAGGACCCATACTCACCTTTAAGATAGGCAACATTGGCGCCTAACAGAAGGTTGTCACTAGCCTGCCAGGTGAGATCCAACTCAACACCATCAATATTGGATGTGGCTGCGTTAGCCACCACAAAGCCGTTGCCGACAAAGGTAGAGACCTGCTGATCTTCGTACTCGCTGGTAAAGACTGCCCAGTTAAAGTTCATCGATCCGTCTAACAATGTGTGCTTGCCACCGATTTCAAAAGATGTGGCAGTTTCATCATCATAAGCCCAGCCTGGACCAGGTGCATTACGGTCTGGCACTGTGGTGATATCCACACCTGGGACAATTGTCACCTGTGCAAGTACTGGCTTTTGATCGTCGACCGAGTTAAATCCACCGCTCTTGAAGCCCTCTGAGTAGCTGGCGTAGAACATACTAGTGTCAGATGGTTTCCATTCCATACTTACCGCAGGGATTACCTGATCAGTAGAGCGCTCATCATCAAAGGCATGGTTGTAGGTACCAAAAAGTCCAGCAGCGAGTGCTTCTAGCAACGCCGCATCACTGTCTTGCGATGCCAGTCCAGTAAATCCTTCACTGTTGTACGTCCAGCTAGTAGCCTTCTTATCTTCTTCGGTGTAACGCAGACCTGCAGTTAGGCTTAGGCTATCGGTCAGGTTGTAAGTACCCTGGAAAAATACAGCCCAGGCATCGGTTTCCTGTTCCCAGTTGGAAACACGTCCTAGAGACATCCATAAAGTCTCACCTGGGACGCCTGGTGCATAGTCTGTTCGTCCGCCTGTTAGCCCGCCGAGGCCATTAATGCCCGCAACCTGAGTTGGGTTAAAGGCCAAGAAGGTCGGTGAACCGGCAGCGGTGACTGCGCCAGTAGCTGGATCACGGGTCGCCAATAAGGTACCTGCCATAAATTCTGGTACGCCCAGGGTACCGTCTACAGCCACTATTCGGTCGATGGTTTGTTTCTGCTTTTCCCAGTAAGCACCGGTGATAAACGAAAACTTGCCATCAGTAGGCGAGGCCAGACGAAACTCTTGGCTGCTCTGTTTATAGTCTGAAATATCACTGCGGCCAATGAATCGAACCGGCAGACCGTCTACATCGATACCATCTTCATAGTCATAAGTTGCACGGCCAGTGACCGAGGTAAAGGTATAGCCATTGCCCAGCTCGATATCAATATTCAGTGATGTGTCCTGAGTGTTGGTGTTGGTACCTTCAGGCTTTTCAATGCCATTGTCACAGTCAGCTGACGAGCGGCCTAAGGAGGCTGCAAGGTCACAGCCGCCATAGCTTATTGCGTCTCGATAGGGCGTGTTGCCATCGGTGATTGAAGAGGCAAAATCGGGAAAGGCACTTGGGAATAGCTGTACTCCCGGCGCTACAAAGGGTCCGCCGAGCATTACGCCATACATGATAGCGTCAGCTTCACCAGGGTTTGCGACAGGTGAAAATTGGTTGATTGCAATGGTTGATCCGGTGCGAATCTGCTCACTTTCAGCGTGAGTGAACTTAACCGAAACATCGTCGCTTGGCTTCCAGTTGGCACTCAAGCGCCACATATTTTCGTCTGCACTTGGAGACTCATCACCGTTAAAGGCATTGGTCAGGTAGCCATCGCTCTGACGGTCTTTCATGGCGAAGCGCATAGCCAGTGTATCGGTCACAGATCCAGCGATATGGCCTTCAACAATTTGGCCATCAAAGGATTCTTTGGATACGCTGATCTTGCCGCCAAATTCGTCACCGACATTAGCCGAGGCCGAGGTGACGTTAATCGCGCCGGCGAGTGTATTCTTGCCGAAGAGGATGCCCTGAGGGCCACGCAGTACTTCAACCTGAGCCAGATCGAACATGCCGGTGCGAACTTGACGGCCCTTGGCCATATGCACGCCATCGACATAGAGACCGACGGACTGTTCAAAAGACTGCTGAGCGCCTGGGCCGACACCGCGCATATAAATGCCGGTAGCAACCGCATTTTCTGAGATGCTCAGATTAGGCACATAAGTGGATAGGTCCGCGAAGCTGTTCATGCCGGCTTCAGAGATCTTTTTACCGCTCACGGCGGTCATTGAAATGGGCACATCCTGAAGGCTTTCTGCGCGTTTCTGCGCAGTAACGATAATTTCTTCAAGTTGGGCCGAATAGGCTCCGCTGGATACTGTTGCTATAGCTAGCGCCAGGCTACTTAGTTTAAGAAATGAATTTCTCTTCATTGATCTTCCCCTCGGTGGTATTGAAAGCGGTTTTTCCGCATTTATAATTTTTATCTGGGCTTATAAGTCTCCATAGACATGCAGTTTGCACTAACACCAAACCTAAGCCGCTTAACTTTATATTCACAATTGAATATAAGTCAATACAAATATATTCGAATGTGAATTAATAAGAGAGGCTGGATTAATCGAAGATAGGGCTAAAAAAACGGGTTGAAAGGGCTTTTAGATACTGATGAGATCTGAGATCTGGGTGGCAACGGCTATAGAAACGTTATTGCTGAGACGTAAAAAAGGACGGGGGTTACCCGTCCTTCTCGTTCTAGCCTTTTTACAATAATTACATAGTACTTAGAAGCTGTAGCTGAAGCGTGCGCCCCAAACTGCACCACGAGCCATGTAGCTAAAGTGAGCACCACCGGCTAGAGGAACGTCAGCAGCACCAGAAGCAGTAATCTCATCGGTGATGTTGCGACCGAATAACATTACATCCCAGTCGTCACCGCGGATACCGGTACGCAGGTTAACTTTTTCGAAACCGCCCTGTATATCGATTGGATCCAAGTCACCGGTCATGTAGTACATGTCGGTGAAGTTAATATCCATTCCAGCGAACCAGACCAAGCCATTTGCCAGCGGCTTAATGTAGTCAGCAGTGATCGAACCGGAGTAATCTGAACCCAACTGACCGCCAGAGATATCCTGAGATGAACCTGATGCCTCGCCATTGCCTAAGAACTGCTGCTGACAACCCAATGCTGAGGTGACAGGAGAGCTAGAAGTCAATGTGCCCAGACCTAACAGAGCAGAGGCCTGAGTTGCAGTACAACCTGCAGCGTCGAAGTTACCATAGCTGCCATCGAGGAATGCCATGGCCAGACCTAAACGCAGTTCGTCAGTTGCCTGCCAGGTCATATCCATCTCAATACCCTGGATTTCAGAGCTAGCGGCGTTAGCCACAACAAAACCCAAGCCGACAAAGGTCGATACCTGCTGGTCTTCATATTCACTGTTGAAGTAGGCCCAGTTCAAGTTCATGGAACCGTCCAACAATACATGCTTACCACCGATTTCAAACGAGCTTGCACTCTCATCGTCGTACTCAAAACCTATTCCTGGAGTAGTACGTAGGACCGTTCCGTCTGCTGCAATTTCAGGGTTCTGGTCATCTACAGAGTTAAAGCCACCGCTCTTGAAGCCCTCAGAGTAGCTGATGTAGTACTTGCTAGTATCTGATTGTTCCCACTGCAAATTTGCTGCTGGGATAACCTGGCTAGTAGAACGTTTCTCGTTGAAATCGTGCGCCCAAACGCCAAAGGATGCAGCTTGAAGCGCGGCTAGGAATGGCGTTTCGTTTGGCGTTGCCAAACCAGTATAACTCGCGGTCAGATCAGCTTTAGCAAAAGCTTCCTTGTCTTCTTCGGTGTAACGTACACCAGCAGTCAGGGTGAGAGTGTCAGATAGGTTATAGGTACCTTGCAAGAAAACAGCCATGGTGTCTGTGTCAAGGTTGTACTCACTTACTCGACCGGCTTGGTTCCACATAGCCATTCCGTCTACGCCCCAAAAAGCATTAACGGTGCCGATGCCTGTAGGTGTTCCCATCCAAGCTCCGATGGTGGCAGTATCAGTAATGCCCTGTGCCCCAAGGATGGCGCCAGCAATTTGCTCCTTAGAGAATGCTAAGAAAGAGGCTGTGCCATTGGCTGGATTTCCTAGGCCAGTGATGAATTTCATCAGGTCAGGATTTCCCAAAGTACCATCAACAATAACGGTACGGTCAATGTTTTGCTCTGCTTTAGACCAGTAACCGCCAGCCACAAACGAGAAGTCTCGATCCGTTGGAGAGGCTATACGGAATTCCTGACTTGTCTGGCTATAGTCAGAGATATCGCTGCGACCCACAAAGGTTACTGGCAGCCAATCTGCATCCATACCATCTTCATAGTCATATTTGTTTCGGCCTGTTACTGAGTGCAGGCTGTAGCCATTGTCCAGATCGATATCGATGCGTAATGCGGTGTCGCTAGTTTGAGTACTAGTGCCCTCATACTTTTCCTCGAGGCTGCTCATGTCACGGCCCAAAGACTGAGCCAGAGCCAAGCCGCCGATAGAACGGCCATCACGGAATGCGCCAATTTCGCCAGAAGCGACGTCAGCTGCATAGTCTGGGAATGATGTGCCCATTACAGCGAACATAACTTTATTTGATGCAGGAATATTGGCCTCAGGCGCAAACGTTGTTACCATTCCAGGCCCACCAACGCGTATAAAGTCGCTCTCACCATGAGAAAACTTAACCGATGTACTCTCATTCGGCTCCCACATAGTGGTGAAGCGCCAGATAGTCTCGTCGGTAGTCGGCATGGCAGAGGGTGCACCATTGGAGCCGTTGGCAAAGGTGTTATCCATATAGCCACCGTCTTTGCGGTCTCTAACGGCAAAGCGGAAGCCGAGGTTGTCAGCAGGAGAATAGTTAAGGTGACCTTCCATTAACTCGCCATCATCGGTTTCCATAGTCAGGGCAACTTTACCTGAGAAGCCTTCACCCATTTCAGGTTCAGCAGTGGTGACGTTAATCGCGCCGGCCAATGTGTTCTTGCCGAACAGAATGCCCTGGGGACCACGCAGTACTTCTACTTGCTGTAAATCAAACAGACCGGTTCTGATCTGACGGCTCTTGCCGTAATGGACGCCGTCTACATAAACGCCTACCGACTGCTCAAAAGACTGGTTAGCACCAACGCTGATACCGCGCATGCTAATAATGGTGTTTACCGCATTCTCTGAAATACCTAAGTTAGGTACAAAGCCTGAAAGTTCGGCGAAGCTTGTGATGCCGGCATCTTGCATTCTTTCGCCAGTAATGGCGGTCATGGAGATGGGTACGTCTTGAAGGCTTTGAGCGCGTTTCTGCGCGGTTACAATAACTTCTTCAAGCTGGGCAGCGTATGTCCCGGTTGATATGGTTGCTATGGCTAATGCCATGCTACTAATTTTAAAAAATGAGCTTGTTTTCATTGGTCTTCCCCTGATTGCTATTGGAGCGGTTTTTCCGCATTTATAGTTATTCTTTCTTAGCTGAGAAGACTCCACTACACGGCTTGCCTAGTGCTGCGAATGGATGGGTTTAAGTCTTTCTAAAAGTGGAGTTTCCCAGGTGTAATTATTTTTATTATTTGGGTGAATGGGCGCCTTATTTATGTTTTTATATGGCTGAAAAATATTCTCAAAAATCTATCTTTTTATACGTTTATAATTATTATTTTTTAACCTTCATGTTCGGTTTTTAGGCTGTTTTTAACTGACTTTATTTCATTGTTAAAAATATTTAGGTTTATTGTATTTATTATTAGTGTTTTTTAACTAAATTACATTAAGTAAGAGGATTAACGCGGTTCTTATATGCAATCTAATTAAAGCTGAGAAATGTTACCTCGAACTCATAGTAGCCAACGTCGATGCTTAAGCACTGTCATAAAGCGACTTTAACCTGTCTATTTCAGACAAATGTCGCTTATGGAGACTCGAGTCACAATAAAAGCGAGAAATAATTCGGATGTGAATAGAAATTAAAATATTATACTTTTTTATTTATATTTGAATAAATATGAAAAATACATTGCCCTAATCAAGAGTGAATAGATACCGTCTATTCATAGTTGATTAGATTTTCCGGAAATAAATATTTAAGGTAATAAATAATTTATAGGCCTGTATTTCAAATATCTTATATAGAGGCGAATTCACATTCGAATAGAAAAAGACATTACTAACTAATTTGCAGTAAAAAACGCTATGTATTTTTTAAAAATAGGCAGTCCTAAAGTCGGATCTCTGAATGGTGGCTTATGCTGGGTTACTTATAAATCAGTGGCGGACGTTTTTGCTAGAGATGCCTCTGCCATACTGGCCTAGATTGGCGCTGAGGCTAAACTCAGGCGGTTTTCTCCTCAGTGTCTAATTCGGCTTCGCATCAGGTTCTATGGTCTATATTTACAGGACGTAAATAATTGAACAGGGATCTGTTTTGAAGATAACAATTTTTGGAAGTGGATACGTCGGCCTAGTCACTGGGGCCTGTTTCGCCAATGTGGGCAACCAGGTGCTCTGTGTTGATATAGATCAGGCCAAAGTCGATGCTCTAAATACTGGCCATGTGCCGATTTATGAACCGGGTCTGGAGAGCTATCTCAGCAGCTCGCTGGCAGATGGCAGTATTAAATTCACCACTGACGCAGCAATGGCTGTGCAGCATGCTGAGATAATTTTTATTGGCGTAGGCACTCCAGCCAATGAAGATGGCTCTGCTGATCTGCAGTATGTACTCAATGTGGCCAGGAGTATTGGCGAGCATATGGACAGCTTTAAGGTGGTGGTCAACAAGTCTACGGTTCCTGTGGGCAGTGCCGATTTAGTTGCAGAGCAAATTCAGGCGGCCCTCGACAAGCGCAAGGTTGACTGGGACTTCAGCGTGGCATCCAATCCAGAGTTTCTGAAAGAGGGCGCGGCACTGGCCGACTTCACTCGCCCTGATCGGATTATTGTTGGCACAGACAGTGCTAGGGTCGAAGAGATGATGCATGAGCTCTACGCCCCCTATAACCGCCAGCGGGACAAGCTTATTTTTATGGATGTGCGCTCTGCGGAGTTAACTAAGTATGCCGCTAACTCGATGCTGGCGACAAAAATCAGCTTTATCAATGAGATTGCCAATATCGCCGAGCTTGTGGGAGCGGATATTGAGCAGGTGCGCATAGGTATGGGCTCAGATGCCCGTATAGGCTACAGCTTTATCTATCCCGGCTGTGGTTTTGGCGGTTCCTGTTTTCCTAAGGATTTGCGGGCCATGGAGGCCACGGCAATCAATGCGGGGTATCAACCTAAGCTACTAAGCGCAGTGACAGCGGTGAACAATGAGCAAAAGCATCGTCTGTTCGACAAAATGTCGGATTATTTCAATGGTGATCTGCGTGGCAAGACTGTGGCGCTGTGGGGCTTGGCCTTTAAGCCCGGCACCGATGATATGCGTGAGGCACCCAGTCGACTGTTAATGGAGGCATTGTGGCGCCAGGGTGCGTCAGTACGTGCTTACGATCCCCATGCCATGGAAGCCACTCAGTCTATTTATGGGGTGCGCGATGATTTGCTGCTCTGCGGGACTAAAGAGGCAGCGCTCTCTGGGGCCGATGTGCTGGTGGTATGCACCGAGTGGAAGCCGTTTTGGTCGCCAGACTTTAGTGAAATTAAAGCCGCACTAACCTATCCGGTGATCTTCGATGGTCGCAATCTCTACGACCCCAAGCGTCTTCAAGAGCAGGGGCTACAATACTTTGCCATTGGCCGTCAGAACCATCTTCAAGGTTGTGAAACAGTCGCAGAGAATGAGTCGGCCAATGATTCAGGCGCGGCCATAGAGATCTTCAAAGCGGACAATGTCGTCCTCTCCTAAATAGGCCCCGGACTGTATTTCAATTAGCTCAATGGGAATTTTTCCTGGATTTTCAAGGCTGTGAACCGCGCCGATTGGAATATAGACCGACTCGTTTTCACAGATCAGGCGTTCAACGTTGTCTATGCTGACCTTGGCCGTGCCGCTGACCACCACCCAGTGCTCGGCGCGGTGATGATGCATCTGTACGGAAAGCTTGGCTTCGGGTTTCACAGTGATACGTTTCACTTGGAAGCGTGGACCCTCATCCATTGAGTCATATTTCCCCCAGGGGCGATAGACCTCGCGATGATGGATATATTCCGAGCGCCCCTCGGCCTTTAGAATATCAACCAGCTGTTTGACCTTCTCCACATGATCTTTGTGGGCCACTAACAGGGCATCTTTGGTGTCGACTATAACCAGATCATTGATGCCCAGGGTGGCCACTAGCTTATGCTCCCCGTGCACATAGTTATTACTGCTCTCAATACTGATGGTATCGCCGACCTCAACATTGCCCTGATCATTCTTTGGCAGCAGGTCGAGCAGTGATGACCAACTACCCAGGTCGTTCCACTCAGGGTTCATTGGCATAACCATAGCATTGGTGGTCTTTTCCATTACTGCATAGTCAATTGATTCGGCAGGGCAGGTAGAAAAGAGGTCGGTATCCGGGCGTATAAAATCCATATCCACTGTGTTGGTCTGCCATGACTGTTGGCAGGCGCGGTAAATGTCGGAGCGCAGTGTTTTTAGTTCCTTGAGAAAAGCATCGCCGCGAAACATAAATATGCCGCTATTCCAAAGGTAATCACCACTGGCTAACAAATCCTCGGCCCGCTCAAGGTTAGGCTTTTCAATAAACTCACCGATCTTCTGGGGCTGATCGCCGACCAGTGGCTCGTCGCTTTTTATATAGCCATAGCCGGTGGCCGGATGGCTGGGGTTAATACCAAAGGTGATCAGCGTTCCCTTTGCAGCCGCTTTTTCTGCTGTATTAACCGCTGCGATAAACGCCTGTGGATTGTCCATATGATGATCTGCTGGTAGCACCAGCAGCGTGGCATCTGGGTCTATATCCTTGGCCAACAGAGCGGCCAAACAGATGGCCGGCGCGGTATTGCGTCCACAGGGTTCTAAGATAATACCGTTGTGCGCTGTGCCTGCGAGGCGCAACTGTTCTGCGGCGATAAAGCGATGATCTTCATTGCAGACTATAATCGGTGGCGCGCATTTTAAGCCCTGCAAACGTGTCAGGGTTGCTTGTAACATAGTTTCTTGGCCGACTAGGGGTAAGAACTGCTTGGGGTAGAGTTGTCGCGACAGGGGCCAGAGTCGAGTGCCGGAGCCGCCGGCAATAATTACAGGTTGGAGCATGTAAAATCCTTTTCGATAGATAGAAATCCGTTTTAAAAAGCTTATTCGCTGATAAGTTGTTAGCCGTTTAACTGTAGTTCGAATTGTCTTGAATTTCCTTGGCAGAGTTGTGGGGCTTGTGTAGAATGCGCCTCGTCAGGAGAAATAGGAGCATAGCTCAGTTGGTTAGAGCACTTGCATGACATGCAAGGGGTCCGCAGTTCAAGTCTGCGTGTTCCTACCACTTCTCCAGATTAAGCAAAGCGCAGCTTTAAGACCTTCTACTTTATGATCATCCTAGTAATAGGTAGTAGGCCGCGACGATTTTTAAACCCCTGCAAGCATTAGCCTGCAGGGGTTTTTTCGTTTCAGTAGTGCCGCTTTTACTCTCAATATACTCAGCACCGACCTTAACTTGGTACTGCGCTATCTCTGCCTAATTGATTCCTATACTGTGCATCTACGTATATCTGCTATTTTCTTCCAGCAGTCCTCTTGAGACGTTTATATTACGAGACTCATATTACGAGATTTATCTAATCATGAAGACAGATCCGCAAACTGTTGTTGTTGGCGCAGGCATAGTCGGCATTTGCACGGCTCTCTATCTGCAAGAAAAGGGCCGCCAAGTTACCCTGATTGATCCTATGCCCCCAGGGGAAGGCACAAGCTCGGGCAATGCTGGTATTATTTCCGTTGGCTCAGTGCATCCCGAGGCTATGCCCGGCATCTGGAAAGAGATTCCTCATATGTTGATGCAGCGAATGGCGCCTATTACTTTGCGACCCGCTTATGCACCGCGGTTATTGCCCTGGTTTGCGCGCTTTCTAGCCAGTAGTTCGGCAGCCAAAGCTGATCAGTCATCAGCGGCTATAAGTACTCTGTCGAGTCGGGCACTGGATTATTTACAGCCCCTTGTGGACAAGGCCGGTGCCCAGGCGTTGCTGCGTCGTGAAGGCACGCTCTATATTAATGAAACTCCCAGCCAGTTTGCCGCGGCAAAATTAAATTGCAGCTATTACCGGCGCCGGGATGTGGACTATCAACTTGTCGAAGGCCCAGAGTTGGCTGATCTTGAGCCCAGTTTACGATCGGGATTGGCCGGTGCTGTATTGGTGCCAGCTGGTGCTCAGACTCTGTCGCCCCTGGCACTGTCTCGGAGTCTATTTAAGTTGTTTCAGCAGCAGGGTGGTGAGTTTATAACCGCCGAAGTGACTGGTTTTAGACTTGAGGGGAAGCTTGTGACGGCGCTGCACACTGATCATGAGCTGTCCTTTAACCCAGTGCCCTCTAATCAAGTGCCCTCTAATCAAGTGCTCTGCCGCGAAGTATTTATTACCGCCGGTGCCTACTCAAAGACTCTGGCCAAACAGCTGGGCAGTACTGTGCCCCTAGACACTGAGCGTGG